>JAFAVN010000278.1 GCA_019242435.1 Verrucomicrobiota bacterium
AGACTACTATATTAGTATAGTCAAATCAGAACTCGTTCGCAGCTCGGTGCGAATCACAATGGCACATCACCAACGACAAATTGATGTCTGCCAGCAGCAAAACAAAGTGGAGCGGGATGCTCGTCGTCCCGCCCGCATTGCTACGGGAAGCGTGGCGGGCGCGGCCGCTCTTCGAAAATCAGCGAATTGACCGATGGCGATATGCCTCCTACTTATGACTCGATGCACTGGTTTGATACCCAGTCGGATTTGTGAGCCCCAGGCCCAATCTCAACTTGTCACTCACCACTAGCTTCAGGCGAGCGGTGGCCCTTTTTCAGGGTGCCTTCAGCTCGTTGCCGGTGTTCGCAGCATTGTCGGCGTTGCCGGCTTCAACCACATTCGGACAGCAGCCCACACCGCCGGCTCTTCCAACCGTTTCTCCCTCCCAGCCACAGCCATCGCCTTCGATAACGACCCCGCCCCCTAACCTCGTGTTACAAGACTTGGATCCTTTTCTGGACGGAGTCATGTCAACGGAGCTCGCCCGTCACGACATCGCAGGCGGAGTCATCACGGTTGTGAAAGATGGCCAAGTCCTGCTCTGTAAGGGATATGGCTTCGCGGACTACCAGCGAAGGCAAACGGTGGTCGCGGATCGCACTCTGTTTCGTACCGGCTCAATCACCAAACTTTTCACTGCCATCGCTGTCATGCAATTGGTCGAAGCGGGTAAGATCGACCTTGATCGCGACATCAACGATTACCTCGATTTCAAGATCCCGGGAACCTTCGTGCAACCGATCACTATGCGGAACCTGTTAACCCACACCGCCGGTTTTGACTGGCGGGTGCGGAACCTGTTTGTCAGCCAGCGTGAAGATCTTCGGCCACTGCGAGACTACCTCATCGCGGAAATGCCCGACCGTCTGTTTGCACCGGGATCGGTGCTCGCCTATTCCAATTATGGATTGGCTCTAGCGGGCTATATCGTGGAACGCGTTTCCGGGATCCCATTCAGAGAATATGTGCGTTACCAGATCTTGCGGCCGCTGCAAATGAATCACACTACCTTGGATCAACCGTTGCCGGAAGACCTCCTTCCCGACATGTCGAACGGTTATAAGGCGGCGTCCGATCCCCCGGGCTCGTTTGAGTACATTCAAGCAATACCCGCAGGGGCGCTTTCAACCACCGGTTCGGATATGGGACTTTTTATGGCGGCGCTGCTCAACCAAGGCACACTGGAAAGAGCGCAGGTCATCAGCCCGGCCTCTCTGCGACAAATGGAAGATCGGGCGGTGGCCACGGATCCGAAATTGAACGCGATGGGCCTGGTTTTTATGGAGAGAAGAGCGACCGGGCCTCGCATCATCGGGCATGCCGGCGATACTAGGTACTTCCACAGCGAACTCATCCTGATTCCCGAAACCCGCGTTGCATTTTTTGTTTCTTTAAATAGCGCTGGGAAAGATCCCACGTCTAATCCACAAGAAATCGTCCAGGCGTTTCTGGATCGGTATTATCCATTCGCCTCGACTGACACTCCGCTGGTCGAGTCGCAAGCCAGAGACGGCGAACTAGTAACCGGGTTCTATCAAAGCAGTGTACGATCTGATTCGAGTCTTTTACGTTTGTTAGCGCTTACTAATCAAGCCCATGTGACATCGGATGGAAACGGCCTCCTCACCATTGCACCCTTCAAGGATGCCCGCGGTTCGCTGATCCGCTGGCAAGAAGTAGCGCCTCTGATATACCGCCAGGTCAACGGTGAACGATATATCGGCTTCCGGCTCGGCCAAAACGGAGAAATATCAGACCTTGCCCCCTGGCTTCCGATTATGGTCTTTCAGAAGGTACCGCCGACAAATTCACGCTTTTTTTTGTTCTGGTTGATCGGGTGTTCCTTGGGACTGGTAGCACTAACCGCAGTCGGTTTTCCGTTGGCTGCACTCGTCCGCTGGCGCTATCAAAGCCCGCTCTTTGAAGCCAGCGTCGGAGCTATGATTCTTTTTCTACTCACTAGAATCTGGTGCATCATCATAACCGCTTTAGCGATGACAATAGCCTTGTTTCTCTTCAAATTGACCGAGAATTTGCCGCAAGTTTCGTCCTTTCAGGACGAATGGCTCAACGCGATTCATCCGCTTGCCTGGATCGGACTCGGCGGTGGGGCTGTGATCACGGGAATCGCCACGCTCTATTTCTGGCTGGGCAGTTGCGGCACGTTGCTTAATCGGTTCCACACGACTCTACTTCTTGGGGCGATTGGGGTTCTTTTCTGGTTCGGCCAAAATTATCAATTATTCGATAACTCGCTCCGATTCTAACCCGCAATGGCTGCTCTTATACTGACGGGACCGCATGCATTCCGGGTTAGAATAAGGAGTTCAAGGAGTTCAAGAATCAGGCGAACGAAACCGTGGCTACAAATCCCGCGATAGAAGCCGGTCCTGCCGGATTCCTCTGATTTCTGTCTCTCGCTGAGAGGCTGGACAGAACTCCTCGAACCGTCATCTGTCATTTGTCATCCAAACCAGCTTCAGGCGAGTTTGGTCCCCTCCACGCATCGAGTGGGATGCCGACCCGGCAGCCGCTTTCCACTACGTTCCCGCTCATCAGGTCTCGATAATACTCAGTCCAACCATTCTCCGGTGAGCGTTTGTAGCCGTGCCGCTCACCGCCGTCGGCATCACCCGATGGCATTGTGTATCCGAGCCTGGCATAAAAAGCACAGACTCCGTGCAACCATTCATGCAGCCAAACTTCTCCTATCCGGGGCACTTTCCAGATCGCCGACTCGGCGTTAGCAACGGTGACGTAGGTAGCTTGATTTGACCAATCCGAGGCCGCTAGGGCCAATCCCCAGCCGGCGGATTGGATTGTGCGTCCAGTCTCCAGATTGTTCTGCGGCCACAACACAAAAATCGATGCATACCTCCCCACAGGAGCCAGGGCATCAAGCTCTGGTCGGGTATCAGCCGGCGAAGGCCAATATTTTCCCTGACCCATCGGCGTCAGGGAAGTTAATGGTCGATCGGCAGAGACAATCTCCGGCTTTATGGCCGCGAGGCCCTGGGTAAGCTCGCGGACTAAACCAGGAAACTGTCGAAAGGATTCGGTCGCGTCATCGACCTCGCCTTCCGAAAGAGTGTGCACGAACCGGGTGCGAAGAAGCCAGGTCCTCACGGTCACATCAACCTGCCGATAAATGACCAGAAGCGATTTCCACATAGCTAGTGACGTTCAGCCTCAATATCTCACACTCTTTCGTAAGAGGCCTGCAGGATGCTTCGCCCAGAACCGTAACTGGTGATTGGTAAAAGAAGCCTCAAGGCCATCCGGTTTAATTGCGGCGGCGAGTTCGGGACAGCTTCAGATGCGAAAATTTCATTCAGCCGCCGAAAACTTGATTGAAGTTTGGAATAAGTGTGCGCCGATTCAACCAATCACCAATCACTCCCTCTTCTCCGAACCCTTCGACAGAGGCGCCCAAATCTCCGGCACCGATGGGATACCCTGATCGCCAAGGCGGTATTCTTGCAGAATGCCGTTCGCGATGCCATTCGCGATCAATTGGCGATAGCTGGCTTGGGCCGCTTTTGCATTTTCGGCCGGATTGGTCAGGTAAGCGCATTCGCAAAGGACGCAAGGGATCTGGGGGTTGCGCGTTAAGCGGAGTCGGCGTCGGGTGACACCGTTATTGTATTCACCGGTGCTTTGCACAACGTTTTGCTGGATGCGGGTTGCTAATCCATGACTATTAGCATGCCAGAAAAACGTTTGCACCCCCCTGGGCGCAGAACTCCCAGTTGCATTGTAGTGGATACTAACCAGGATAGCGCCGTTACCGAGTCGATTCGCCATCGCGACGCGGTCATCCAGTTCAATAAAATAGTCGCCATCTCTGGTCATTACGGTTCGCACCCCCGCGTGGTTGAGAATGTCGCGAACTCGCATCGCGGTATCGAGCGTAAGATCTTTTTCGCGCAGGAAGGGGGCCGAGCGCCGGCCGCTGGTGCCCCCATTGTCTTTCCCCCCGTGCCCCGGGTCTATCAGGACGGTGGTGAAACCTCCTTGCTTCAATCCGGCGGTCCTTGGTCCATGTGCACATCCGGCGATGAGCACCGCAGCCAGAACCAAAAAAAGCCGCTGGATCAACTTAGTTTCATTGTCAAGCACGGTTCCCCTCAAACCTCCGTCCGATGGCCGTCGGCGTCGTACTGGTAGACTTTCCCTTCGGCCTCGTCGCGAGTCTGTTTATGAGAGCCGTCACAGAACGGCTGATCCTTGGAGAGCCCGCACATACAGATCCAAACCGACTTTTCTTGAGGCGGTATTTCTCGGGGACCTTGCTCTGTTCGGAGCACTTTACGCATGATTTCTCTTTTTACCGAAAAAATGACAGATGTCTATGGAAACGAATGGGAAAGCCAAACCCGAGACCGGAATCAGGCGGCAGTCCGGCCGCGTCCAAGCGTTAACCTGAAGAAGAAGCGGAAACGCCAAAATCGGCCCTCGCATTCTTGTGCTGAGCAAGCCTGGCCACTCAGTGGACTATCAATGTCAAGAACCCACGCTCGCAGCCTGTTTGCGGATTCCGGCCTGGGATTTGTGATAGAGTGCACTTATGGACATCGGGCAAATAGGCAACTCTATCAAGGTGCAGCCTGTTCGGGGGCCCCATCTCACCTCTTCTCTTCGCTAATCATCCATCACGAATCACTAATCACCTCATGCTGATTCCGCTTTCGATTCTCGATCTTTCACCCATTGCCGCGGGCGCCAAAGATTCCCAGGCGCTGTTGAATACGTTAGATCTGGCAAAGGCCGCAGAGCGGCTTGGATATAGCCGCTATTGGTTAGCGGAACATCATAATATTCCAAGCGTTGCAAGTACAGCTCCTGAGATCATGATCGGCCATGTTGCCTCCGTGACGGAACGAATTCGGGTGGGCGCCGGCGGAATCATGCTTCCAAACCATGCTCCGCTTCGAATTGCCGAAGAGTTCCGTGTCCTGGAAGCGCTGCATCCGGGACGCATCGATCTCGGGCTTGGCCGGGCGCCGGGTTCGGATCAAGCAACTGCGTTTGCGCTTCGACGGTCGAAGGAGAGGCTTTTAGTAGACGATTTTCCAGAGCTTTTGGGAGAATTGATCACCTATCTAGCGGCATCGGATCATAGTTCGCCAAATTCAATCCAGGCCATTCCTCGTGACGTAGCGATGCCTCCCATCTGGATCCTAGGGTCGACGGATGACGGCGCCCGAATCGCCGCCGCCCTCGGAGTCGGCTTTGCTTTCGCCCATCACATCAATCCGTCAATGGCCGAATATGCGACTCAGGTTTACCGAGATCAATTCACCGCCAGCCGGTGGCTGGAGAAACCGCGCATAATTCTCG
>JAFAVN010000296.1 GCA_019242435.1 Verrucomicrobiota bacterium
TTCCGAGGGCAATTATAAAAAGAGCGCCCAGCACCAAAGGCGCCCAGGCCAACTTGGACCACCACGGCGAGGGGGTAGCGGGTTCATTTTCGGGCACCTCCGCGTGCGGAGACGGCCGCGCGGAGGAAGCATCGCTTCGCAATGCTCGATCCAACGTGTCGCAGATAGTCTCTCTAGTAAACGGCTTCTGTACTACATCGAAGATTTCAAGTGTGTTGGCCTGCGCGGCGAGATCGTTAGCGCCATAGCCGGAGATCAGGATAATCGGTGCATTACTTCCTCGTTCCCGTACCTGTTCGGCAACCTGTAGGCCGGTTCCATCCTGTAACCGATAATCCAGCAGATAAGCATCGAACGATCGTTTACCGAGCGTCTCAGCAGCACCGGAAACGCTTTGGCTGGTATGAACATCATATTGCTGGTCCTCCAGGATGCGGCTTAGGACGGTGCAAACGCCTATGTCGTCATCCAGCACGAGGATCCGGTATCTGCTCATAGTGAGTTAGTTACATTGTCTCGGTATCGAAAGGTTACTGTATGCCGGATTGATTCAAAAACATTAGACCAGGCGAATAACCCGGTAATTCACGATACTTGGTTTTCAGGTGTTAAATTGCATCCGCTATAGCTTGTCCGACTTCGACGGTTTTGGCAGTTCCGCCAAAGTCGGGCGTGCGGGGTCCGCGCACCAGCACCGTTTCGATGGCGTTGAGTACAGTGGCGGACGCCTCAGTTTCGCCTAAATGTTCGAGCATCAGAGCGCCGCTCCAGATCTGAGCGATCGGGTTCGCGATCCCTTGGCCGGCGATATCTGGGGCGGAACCGTGCACCGGCTCAAACATGGATGGGAATTCTCGGTCGGGATTGAGATTAGCCGAAGGCGCGATGCCGATTGTACCCGTTACTGCCGGTCCCAGATCGCTCAAGATGTCTCCGAACAGGTTAGAGCCAACAACCACATCGAACCAGTCAGGGTGCTGCACGAAATGCGCCGTCAAGATATCGATGTGATACTGGTCGACCTGGATCTCTGGATATTGTTTTGCCATTGCTTTTACCCGGCTATCCCAGAAGGGCATAGTAATGGTGATACCGTTGCTTTTGGTTGCGGAGGTCAGATGCTTTTTAGGCCGTGATCGGGCTAGTTCGAAAGCGAATTTCAGAATACTGTCTACCCCGCGTCGCGTGAAGACCGACTCCTGGACTACAACTTCATCATCCGTTCCTTCATAGAGATGGCCGCCGATAGAAGAATACTCTCCTTCGTTATTCTCGCGAACAATGAGGAAATCGATGTCGCCCGCCCGACGATTACGAAGCGGTGACTCCATGCCGGGCATTAAGCGGACCGGACGCAGGTTAGCGTATTGGCGAAAGCTTCGCCGGATCGGGATTAAGAGCCCCCATAGTGAAACGTGATCGGGGACCGAAGGGAAACCTACGGCGCCAAGGAAAATAGCATCATGATGACGTATCCGCCCCAA
This sequence comes from Verrucomicrobiota bacterium, assembly GCA_019242435.1. Taxonomy (GTDB): domain Bacteria; phylum Verrucomicrobiota; class Verrucomicrobiia; order Chthoniobacterales; family JAFAMB01; genus JAFAVN01. The sequence goes on from JAFAVN010000296.1 coordinate 1,485, forward strand.
AGCATCGGGCGGCATCATCCGTCCAGTTTCCTGGTAAAATTCGCAGCCCCACGGGAGGTGTTCCCATTCGAATGAGAAACCATGTTTACGCCCCGCTTTTTCGAGGGCGCGAATTCCTTCCGGTACGACTTCTTTCCCGATACCGTCACCTGGAATCGTAGCGATCCTGAATGTCTTCATGCTGCTGGAGATGCCAACCCCAAGTTAGGAGCGCTGGTGATCTCCCGTCAATGCGTTCACGGTGCTCGCGCTTGCTCGTCTCGATTTTGAGAGTACTTGGGCAAAGCCGCTTGTTTGCGGACGGCAGCGAACAGGTTCTCGACGCCCTGGCGATTTGCAAAATTAATCACGAACGGAGGGAGGCCGCCGCCGCCATCGGTGAGGATAGTATAGGTGGCGAGGGTTTTCTTCCCGTTTTCGGCCGGCTCTAAAACCCAGGAGCCTTCGTCGAGTTTAATCCGAGTTATATCTCGAGCCGGTGCCGGTCCAATTGCATTCACGGGCTCCCAGTGGAGTTGGTAAATCACGGCGCCGTCCTGTCTCTTTTCTTCTTTGCTGGAGACTGCGATAGTTACGTCCCGCGCGCCGATGAACGGAGGATCCAGCCGAAAATAGCTAATGACCTGATGTTCTCGACGCTCAAGAATCCTTGTCTTAGTTGTGTAAGGCATGAAACTCGGATAGTCCTCGATACCATCAACCACGTTTCGGACGACCCAGTTTGGAGCGTCAATCGTCCCAATCGCTCTGATCTCCTTTACCGGAACGCCGGGACGCACCCTGGTGAAAATGCTCAGGCTTTCGTTCTTACTGATCTGCGCCCACTCCGCCTCAGCGGCAATGCATGGGGCCGCTGCCGGCAACGCACAGATCGCGATGAAAAAGCAGACAGCGGCACCCGATACTTTTGTTACTGCTAGCTTGTAGAGTGTCGGCATCCTCAATTCTCTCGGCCGGCACAATTATCCAGGAGCATTTTCCATTACTTCTTGAATCTGCCTATAGATCGCTAGGGGGTTCACTCGCGGACGTGAGAGTACTCCTCGTGGATCTCTTGTCGCGAATAGTCACGCATAAACAGGGCTGCAATAAATGCGATGGCCGCACAAATTGCTATGTACCAGGCAATGGCCACTCCGGTCTTAAATTGAATGAACAACCAGGTCGCAATCAAAGGGGAGGGTCCACCAGCAATAATCGACGCTAACTGGTAACCGAGAGATGCACCACTGTAACGCATGCGCGGTGTGAACTGCTCTGCTATGAACGCGGCCTGCGGACCATAAACCATGCTGTGGGCAATGGCTCCGAGGACGGACCCGAGGAAAACGAGCGAAGTCACGCCTGAGTCTAATAGTGAAAAGAAAATAAAGGCATAAACAGCCATCCAGGCGGTGCCGATCAGATACATGTTCTTTCGCCCGATTTTGTCCGACAAATAGCCGAAGAACGGAATGCAAAAGAACTCGATCACGGAGAAGACGAGCATCGCGTTCAAGAAGAAGGTCTTTTCCATCTTCAAATGGCCCGTGCCGTAAGCGAAGATAAAAGCGGTGAAAATATAATAAGGCGTTTGCTCCGCCAAGCGGATGAGCGCCGATAAAATGACCGATTTGGGTTGCCAAGCGAGAACCTTGGCGGCGGGAAGCTTCTCGATTTTGTTTTCCGCTAACAACTTCGAGAAGGTTGGAGTTTCCAGAATCCCGAGCCGGATCCAAAGGCCGATAATTACCAAGATACCGCTGAATAAGAACGGGATCCTCCAACCCCAGGCCAAGAATTGATTGCCGGTAAGCCCATAAGCAAACCCAAGCACGGCCAGGTTCGCTAAGAATGATCCCACCGGCACGCCGAACTGAGGCCAGGAGGCGATAAAACCTCTGTGCCCAAAGGTCTTTGTCCACTCCATCGCCAGCAGAACGGAGCCACCCCATTCGCCGCCTACCCCGATCCCCTGCACGACTCGGAGAAAGGTAAGAATGATCGCGCCCCAGATTCCGATCTGATTGTACCCGGGGACAAATGCGACCAAGAACGTGGCGATACCCATGAGCAGCAAAGTCGCGATCAAGGCTCCTTTGCGGCCGATACGGTCTCCGTAATGCCCGAAGATATAGGCGCCGATGGGCCGGGCGGCAAACCCGCCAAAATAGATCCCGAACGAATTGAGTAATCCAACGCTGGGGTCGGCCTGCGGGAAGAATGTCTTCGCAAAGACCAGTCCGGTGACGATGCTGTATAAAAAGAAATCGTACCATTCGATCGAGGTACCGATCGTGCTGGCCACAACCGCGCGAACCAACATAGAGCGGCGCTGGGATTCACTGACTTCCGGCTGCGCTGTTGTGCTCATTTAAGGCTCCCGGTTGACGATTTGCCGGTCATGTGGGGCGCTGCTGTTTGGATACGGAAGTCGCTTTGCTTGGAAACAAGGGTTGGAAACACTGCAATTGGAAAAATTGGGGGGTACATGGTTTGATCGATCTGAATCGGCAATAAAACGGGCCAATATAACGGGAACCGCCAGCGACCGTCAATGTCCGATCAGACGGCCGGATCGAGGTGATGGTGACTAGCAAATGCGGGTCTGCCCCGCAGATGTGAGCCGAAGTGGCCAAAATCATTCCGCCGCATTCCGGCCGGTCTGCTCGAGAATGTAGTCATGGATAGAATTCACAGTGGCCAAGGCGACACGAGCGACCTCCGAATTTGGTACTCCGACACCAAAGGTTTTCTCCAAACTTACTACTAATTGGAGGGCGTCAATCGAGTCCAGGCCGAGACCGTCTGGACCGAAGAGCGGGAGATCGTTGGCAATTTCCTCTTTAGGAGTGCGGAGCATGAGATTTGTTATCAACATGTCCTTGATTTGCTCCTTGAGTTCTTCTGATGGCATAAATAGGAACGAACCCAAATGGGACGATTAGAATTGGCGGATTAAATCTTTAATCAAGCGTAAAGTTGCTGGGAATTGGTTCTGGACTGAAAAATGACGGCTGGCAAGAGAGTGCGGCTGGATAAACTACTCGTGGACCTTGGGCATTTCGAGTCACGAGAACGCGCCCAGCGGTCAATTTTAGCCGGACAAGTCTTGGTAAACGAACAGGTTTCGGATAAACCCGGCCAATTGGTCCTGCCGGAAGCACCAATTCGAGTGATCGCACGAGAGCGTTACGTTAGTCGAGGCGGCCGGAAGCTCGAGGCTGCACTGGAATATTTCGGGATTGATCCAACCGATTGGCGCTGTCTGGATATCGGAGCATCCACGGGGGGGTTCACGGATTGCTTGCTGCAGCACGGCGCTGCTGCCGTGGTAGCGGTGGACGTCGGCCGCTATCAAATCGACTGGAAGCTGCGCTCCGATCCCAGAGTGACTACCATCGAAGGGGTAAACGCCCGTTTTCTCACTGCCGAACACGCCGGAGCAGACTTTGATCTCGCGGTTGCTGATCTTTCTTTTATCTCTTTAACACTGGTGTTAGATAATGTCCTGAAGCTGGTACGCCGAGATGGCGAAGCAATTGTGCTTATTAAACCACAATTTGAACTGGAACCTCAGCGTGTCGGCAAGGGTGGTATAGTTCGGCAGGAGGCGGACCGCTTGGCTGCTATCGAAAAGATTCGATCTTTCGTTGTTGAACGCCTGGGCCGAGAATGGCGCGGAGTCATTCCTTCTCCGATCCTCGGGGCGAAGGGTAACCGGGAATATCTTGCATGTCTTCGCTGACTTTAGGGCTCTATTCCCATTGGCGAAAGCCGGGAGCCGCCGAATCGTCACAAGAGCTTTGCGATGCATTCGCCAAGTTTGGCATCGCCGTGCTCCTAGAGGAGGGATCAGCCAGCGCGCTCGGTCTCAAGGGGGAAAGCTTGGAAAAATTACGGGAACGCGTCGACTTTTTTATCACACTCGGCGGAGACGGGACGCTTTTGCGCCTCGTGCGCGATCTGCACGGAAGGATGAAGCCGGTGATGGGTATCAATTTTGGGTCTCTCGGGTTTCTGACTGGCTTCGCGGGACCCCATTTTGAGGAGGCGGCGAACGCCTTGGCCACAGGCGATTACCGGATCGAAGAACGGACTCTCTTGCAAACGACGGTGACCCGTCCCAGCGGAGAATCAACTTCGATAATCGGACTCAACGACGCTGTGATAAGCCGGGGCGATCGGTCGCGGCTGGTGCAGATCGAAGTGACGATCGATAAGACGTATTTCACTGAATATAATGCTGACGGCCTGATTGTCGCGACCTCCACCGGATCGACGGCCTATTCGCTATCGGCGGGAGGCCCCATCGTGATCCCAAATTCCGGTGTTTTTGTGGTGACTCCTATCTGCCCGCATGTGCTGACAAATCGGTCGGTCGTGGTCTCTAACCAATCCACCATTCATTTGAAGGCTAGCCGGCGAGGCGACCAATCGATTTCCCTCAGCGTTGACGGCCAGGAGTCGATCCATTTTTATCCCGAAGATGAGGTCACGGTCAGAGCTGCCGAAGTAAGGCTGCCCTTGGTTTTGCCGGGTGCTCTGACTTTTGCTGACGTGTTGCGCGCGAAACTGCGCTGGAGCGGCACCGCCATATGAATCGGATCCGAGAGATTTTGTTGCCTGAGCATGTCTTGTTGGACCTGAAAGCTAACTCTCGAGAAGAGGCCGTTGCAACGGTCGCAGACTCGCTCCATGGCGATCCCCGGATTATCGATTGGCCCCGTTTTTTGAACAGCTTAAACGAGTGCGAGCACAGCGGAAAAATCAATTTAGCGCTCGGTTTGACGCTTTCGCATAATCGCACCAGATGCGTGAACTCTATGGTGATGGCTTTCGGGCGCATGGCGGAGCCAATTCCCTGCGACCCGTCCGCTATCCGCTTTATTGTGATCATCGGTATACCGGAAACCATGGACGCGGATTACTTGCGTCTGGTGGGTGGCTTAATGCGAGTGTTTCGCGACCACGAGCTACGTCAGCGACTGGAGAAAGGCGAAGCCCCGAGAGATATTCTGGATGCTTTCGAACAGGGCGAAAAGAAGTTAGGGTCGTGACCGTCCCTCGCCTGAAACTCGGTCCGGAATAGCAGATAGCAAATAGCGGATAGCAGAGGAACGTCCGGGGGAAGGCTTCCCAGTCGGCGGAACCGCCCGTTATTGTCCTTTCCGGTCCGAATCCCGCAGCATTAAAAAGGAAGGTTCGCCACGGGCCAAAGTAACTCGTCACCAATGCGCCCTCTGCTATCTGCTATTCCGGGACCGAGCTCCAGACAAGGGCCGGCCGTTACCGCCAGATCAACTTTATCGCAGCGATAAAAGCCGACAGAATCAACAGCCTATCGAACCAAAGTTGGGGGATGAGCTTCAAAAAGCTTTTGCCTGCGACCGCGCCCAAGGCGATGGCAGGCAACATTAAAAGATTAAACTGCAATGAATGCAGACTGATTAGACCGAGAGAATAACTGAGGGGT
>JAFAVN010000447.1 GCA_019242435.1 Verrucomicrobiota bacterium
TCACAAATCACCAATCAGCTTCCGTATTTGCCTAGCCTAGGCGAATATGGTAACTCGGACGTTCCGCTATGGCTTTTTCTAACCAGCGTACGCTGACAAAATCGGCCAGTCTTGAGGGAAGTTCCTTGCATACCGGGGAGCAAGTGGTGCTCACGTTGGCGCCTGCGCCCGCCGATCATGGTATTAAGTTCAAGCGGGTTGATCTGCCGGATGAGCCAACCATTGACGCCAAGATCGAGTTTGTGAAGCATGTGGAACGGGCGACTACGGTTGGGGAAGGCAATGTCAAAGTCCACACGGTGGAGCATGTGGTATCAGCACTCCATGGAATGGGGATCGATAATGCCATCGTGGAGCTCAACGGGAATGAGCCCCCCATTTGTGATGGGAGTGCGGCCCCGTTTGTAGAGTTGATTCGGAAATGCGGGATCGAAGAGCAAAATGTTCTCCGCAAAGTGTTCGAGATTCGCGAACCGCTCCATATCGAAAGCAAGAGCGGGTCGCTTCTGACGCTGGTGCCATCCAGCGGTTTTCGCATTTCGTGCACACAAGTGGGACCCGAGGGCCGGTTTACCCAGTATTTCTCAACGGAGATAACTCCTGAGATTTACGAAAGACAGATCGCGCCGGCGCGGACCTTTGTGTTTTACGAGGATGTCCAGCCGTTGATGGATAAAGGACTGATTCGCGGGGGAAGTCTGGAAAACGCGGTAGTGGTGCGTGGTGAATCGGTGATGAGCAAGGAACCGCTCCGGTTCCCGGACGAGTTTGTTCGGCACAAGATCCTCGATATTCTGGGTGACCTCTTTTTGGCCGGATGCCGGATTGCCGGGCACGTGATCGCGATAAAACCAGGTCACGGCCCTAACACCGAGCTTACCCGAGCGATTTCGAAACGGTACGCCCAGATGTTGGCCATGGTTCCGCCACGAACGATTCCCCGGGGCTCGGCGGTGATGGACACGAAAGATATCCAGGCAGTGTTACCGCATCGGTACCCATTCCTGATGGTTGACCGCATCCTGTCGTTTGAAGGTGAGAAGAAGATCGTTGGGATGAAATCGGTCACCATTAATGAGCCTTATTTTCAAGGCCATTTCCCTGGGCATCCAGTCATGCCTGGGGTGCTCCAGGTGGAAGCGATGGCGCAGGTAGCAAGTATCTTGATGTCGAAGGTCAAAGCGGTCGGTAACGGCATCGGGTATTTCATGAGTGCTGACGAAGTGAAATTTCGAAAACCGGTTTTTCCGGGCGATACCCTGATCATCGAAGCAGAGCTGCTCCGGGCGAAAGGCACTATCGGTAAGGCGAGCTGCCGCTGCCTGGTAAACGAAGAAGTGACTTCGGAAGGGATTCTTTTGTTTGCGTTTTTGCCGGAATGAGTATTCATCCGACTGCCATCATTGATTCCAAAGCGGAACTGGGCGCTGATGTGGTGGTTGGACCTTACTGTATCATCGGCCCGGATGTCATCATCGGTGATGGCTGTTGGTTACAACACCATGTCACCGTCTGCGGTCCGACCAAGGTCGGGCAACGGAACCGGTTTCACAGCTTCTGTTCAATCGGCCAACAGACTCAGGATTTGAAATATGCGGGCGAACCAACTTACTTGGAAATTGGGGACGGCAATTGTTTCCGGGAGTTTGTAACCGTGCATCGGGCCACCGGTGCCGGCAATGTTACCATAGTACGCGATAACGGTAACTTTCTGTCTTACGCTCATATTGCGCACGATTGTGATGTAGGGAACAACGTCATTTTCTCTAATAACGGCACATTGGGCGGGCATGTGGTAGTTGGAGAATTCGCGGTGTTAGGTGGCCTTTCAGCGGTGCATCAGTTCTGTCGGATCGGTAAACACGCGATTACCGGCGGCTGCTCAAAGATTGTGCAGGACGTTCCGCCGTACATGATCGCCGATGGAAATCCGGCTGAGATCCGGGGTATCAATCTGGTTGGATTAGAACGTCGCGGATTTGCGCCGGATTCTATTCGAATTCTTAAGGAAGGGTTTCGGATTTTGTACCGGGCGAAACTGAACACTAAACAGGCGATCGAAGAAATCCGCAGCAATCTTCCGGAAACTTCGGAGCTGAAAGAGCTGATCCAGTTCATCGAGACCAGCCAGCGCGGGATTGTAAGATAACGTATCGGCGTGGGAGCGTCTCCTTTTTTTGACCCGTGTGCGGAAACCAGCGGGATGGAGGGGAGCCGCTTTGGAGGCTACCAACGTCACCTTGCGGTCTTAGTAACTGGGGTACCTTGAGACCAGCGGAGGATAGCAGGCGGCTCCCGGGAGCTACCCAGCGGCTGTAACCAACCCAGGGATCGTTCTCGGGAGCCGCCTGTTAATACCGCGTTCAATACTGATAACGCTCCTCAAAAAACATTAATTCGCGTTCGCACACTTGAAAGCGGCTCCCCTCCATCACACTGGTTCCGGACACGTGCCAGAAAAATCTAGGTACTCTGACTGATCTGCGGATCTTAGATTCGGCCCCCCGCGTCTTCTCTTGACGTGAGGCTTCGGTTCTAAATGGGCACGTCAAGCCTCGGTACTCTGCCTGAAGAGAAGATCGACCACGTCGCGGACGTATTGTTCGTCGCTGAGGCCGACGGTCGCGGTTTCGGGGAATGAGATCAGGGACCGGAAATGATCAGCTAGCATGCCGAACACTCGTATGCGCGCAGCAGCTTCGAGTTTGTCTCGGCGCAAAACCGCTTCCAAGGCGATTTCGGCCTCAACGGGGTCGGCCAATTGCCGCAGGCGAGCCGCTAAATGCGGGTAAGCGCGAAGTGAGTTGTAGTTATCTGCTAAAATAGGTGTCAGATCGGGACGCAGAGTTTTATCCACCCGAATCACAACCGTGTTAGCGGCAAGATCACCTAAACGCTGCAGCT
>JAFAVN010000045.1 GCA_019242435.1 Verrucomicrobiota bacterium
TGTAAGTCGGTCCAGTTAACACCAAATGAATGCGCGTAACCGTACCGGTAAGCGCGTTCGAAACGAACACAGTGACTCTTTCACGCTGATCAAAAACTGTAAAATCCCATGGGCCCTGGATAGCATCGCTGACAAATGTCTGTACCAAATTCCCGTTTCGATCAATCAGCAGAAGGGAACCCGGCAATGCGCCCGGCACAGGTGGTTGCCCGTTAGTCGGACAATTCGCTACTAGCACAAAGCCGGTCTTCAGAACCGCCAACCCGGTGCTCAGACCAAGCGGCGCAGTTCCTTGAAAGAACACCGACGTTTGACCGCTTGGCGCTACCTTAATGATGGTCGTCCCAGTGCCTTGAAGGTTCGCCGAATTGTTGAAATTGGAAACTAGCAAATCACCAGGCTCGAGAAGTCCACCGCGGGGAAACCCATTCGGGACAAACGCCACCCCATAAGGGTTAACATCACCATTGCCTGGAATGGTGGATACGGTCATCGGACGAAACGGGAGGATCTGCTGAAGGTGATCGTCAGAATCTGCTAACGCTTGCTCGGCGGATGCGGCAATCGTCACAACTAGGAATGTAAGAACCGAGGCAACGCGGCCAAAGGTTCGATTACCTTGCATCCATGCTTTACTACGTACCCTGGTTAGACCAAGTTTTTCTATTTTCATTTAGGTTAGTCGGGAGTTTAGTTTGCTGTCGACTAACGGATTAGCAGGGGTAATCGTTTCGCGGACAGCTAGGGATTTTTTTTGGTAGGCAGGATATTAGCATCCATTGACAAACAATCGATGGCTCGGAAGAACCGTTGTTGTTAGTTCGATCGAACTAATGTCCTATCCCGCGAATGATATGGATTTCGTTGCGATCAAAATGGACCGCCGGCCCACAATGCGGCTCCCCTTCGAAATGGGCAAGCGGCCTCATCGCGATGTCAGTCCGGCTTCCCACGATCCTTTGCGTCTTGGCGGCTTTGCGTGAGATTCATTCCATGGAAACGAAGAACCCGGCGGAGCTTCAGGATTACCAAGAGGCGAAGCTGGCTCCCTTGGCTCGAGAGGTACCAAACATAGATTCGGCGATTTCGGAAATTGCCCGGATCTCGGCAGAACTCACTCTCCCCAGTGCGACCATCCATGTCATCAGCGACATCCATGGCGAAGACAAAAAACTCCGACACGTTATCAATAACGCTTCCGGAACTCTGCGCCCGCTGGTGGAGAGGTTACTGAAGGACCACATGCCTCCCGGGCAGTTCCGGGAACTGCTGACGCTCGTCTTCTATCCTGCCGAAGTGGTCGAGCGCCTGGAACAGACATTGAATTCCAGCGCCGAGCGCAAGGAGTTTGCCATGCGCACGTTGCACGACCTTTTCCATATCGTAAGGGTGTTGGCTACGCGGCATAACCTGCAGCATACCCGGAGCCTTTTCCCCGCAGAATACCGGGAGCTTTTGGCCGAGATCCTCCATGAACCGTCTACGGAGCGCGATCGATCGTATGTAGATGCGATCGTAGACGAACTGACTCGGCGCGGCCGCGTGTTGCATCTTATCCATCTGACTGGCCGGGTCATCCGTAATCTGGCGATCGACGAGTTGATCATCGGGGGCGACGCCTGGGATCGCGGCCCGCACGGAGACCGGGTCATTGATTATTTAATGCAGCAGCCAAATGTTTCGTTTATCTGGGGAAACCACGACATGGTCTGGTTGGGTGCGTGTTTGGGACATCTCCCGCTCATATCCCAAGTGCTGCGAATCTCATTGCGGTACCGGCGGCTCACTGAACTCGAAGAAGGCTACGGAATTATAACCGAGCCGCTCGATTTATTGGTCCGACAGGCTTATGCCGACGACCCGGCAACCTGTTTCGAGACCAAAGGCACTGGTATGCGGGAGAACATCCTAATGGCGCGTATGCAAAAGGCGGCAGCGATTATGCAATTCAAGTTAGAAGGGCAAATGATCGCGCGCCATCCCGAGTGGCAGATGGAGCACCGGCGATTGTTGCATCGGATCGATTGGAAATCAGGAACTATCGAAATTGACGGCATTTCCTATCCGCTCCTGGACAGGAAATTTCCTACGATCGATCCCGCCAACCCTTACCAGCTCAGCAGCGAGGAACGTTTCTGCATGGAGCGGATTCGCAAATCTTTCCTCGCCAGCAACAAGCTTTGGAATCACATGCGATGGATGGTGTCCCGTGGGAGAATGTACCTTCGCCGGGAAGAGACATTGATCTTTCACGGATGTGTACCAGTCGATGAGCGAGGCGAATTCTTGCCGATGTTCGTCGAGGGAAAGCCATATAGCGGACGGGAGTTGTTCGATGCCATCGAAGCTTACGTCTACCGTTTGTTCGATGGAATGACACACGATGACCTGGACCTGCTCTGGTACTTATGGAGCGGCCCGCAGTCGCCTCTTTTCGGCAAGGACCGAATTACCACGCTAGAGCGAGACTTAATCACCGACAAGCGCACCCA
>JAFAVN010000130.1 GCA_019242435.1 Verrucomicrobiota bacterium
CTGAACGCATTTCGAAATGAATGCGCTAAAAGTTGCGGTCTCGTCGGGTTTCAATTTTCCAGTCATCTGCGCGGCCTCGGCCTGCAGTTCGGGCGCCTTCGCTTGGAGAGCCTGAAGCTTGGAGTTGTCTCCCGCTTTCATTGCCTGATAAGCCGCTACATAGTCATCTGCGAACTGGGCGTACGACCTTACAAACGCGTTTACTTCCGGTTCGCTGAATGTAGGGATATCATCGGCAAATACCCGGCTGGCGAGTGACAAAGCAAGCAAGCTTGCGGCGACTGTTCTCCTGATCAAAGTCCATTTCATAGGATCGAAGCACTTAGCAGACACCTATCAGAAGGTCAATTCGAATAGGCGATCAATTTGTTCCGCTCTGACGCTTTTTTCCTTAATCGACGCCAACGCGCCGTCAGCGAATCGACCTACAAAATAATCACAGCTAATTGCGACTCGATCCCGAACCCGGTTTACTCTTCGCCTTCCAGGTATTCGCGTGGTTCTGAACGGATCATGCGTTTTTCCGGCGAACGGACCAGCCATTTCTGGCTATCCGGGTAATAACTGGATTCGCCGATCGGGTTATCGGCGATCACATAGAACACCAAATCTTCCCTGCCGTTATTAATGATCTGATGAGGTTGATCCGGCTGGAAGAGAAAAGCATCTCCAGCTTCGATCTCCGTTTGGCCATTTTCGTGCCGGGCAACGCCTGTACCCGAAACGATATGATAAAATTCCCACTGGGCGCTGTGTAGATGATAAGGATAAGCCATTTTCCCGGGAGGCACCCGATTAAGCTCTACATCAAACGGATGCCGTTCCTTAAGATCGGTTGATTCCTCCTTACGGCCCAAGGCCAGAGAGATCCCTTTAAACGCGATCGCGAATTTGCCTTTCGGTGAGGACCACGATTCCTCAGCAATGTCTCGGATATTGACCTTCTGCATCGCTACAACCCTATAGTAACCTCAACCATAAGGAATCTCAAAGAATCCAGCGTGACCTCTACCGAGGCTTACGCAGCCCAATGTAAGTTTGTCGTTTTGAGCTTCGGATCTCCACTTCATTCCCGGGTTCCTCAGCTAGAATTTTTCTAGATCCGCCTGTGGGGTAGTGAACTCGTAACTCAACTGGTTTCATCAACCAAGGCCCGTTTGCCGGCGTTCGTTTCCGCCGAATCGTTCACTAGGTGTATTGCTCGGTTAGGAGCAAAATCTTTATAGTTACCGATGCCGGCAAATTGCGGTCAGCTCGGAGGAGCGGCATAATCGAAAAACGCAACTTCAACCTCTCGAAATATTCATGCCATACAAAATTAACGGCGAGCCGTCCATAAGACGGCTCGCCGTGATTCATCCGTTCGGAATTGTCAGGTTTTGTCAGCTGTCTCAGTGCTTCTTCAGAGTCGCCGGGATCACGCCGGGTTTGAACAAATCAGACAAATCCGTAGTCCCATCCAGGGTCGGGTTTGCTGCATCGTTCAGGAAACCGCTCGGCGTATTTGCGACTAACCCGAACACCTTCTGCCAAGTGTTCAGATCCGAGGAATGCGTATAATCCTTGGTACTGGCGAAGGCGTTGCCTTTAGCCAGTTTCGAAATGATAAAGAACGGTATCGTGTGCGCGAAGTCGTTCGCGCTACCTTCGCTTTCATCCCACCAGAGTACAATCACCCCATTCTCCTGATAGGCCCTGGAGGCCTTGATCAGAGGGATAACGATGGAGAGGAAGTTATCGCCCTCAGCAATGGCGGCCTGGTCGCCAGTATAGGTAACTCCATGATAGGTGAAGCTCGCCAGAGACGAATGCATCTCATTGTACTGGTCAGGAGTAACAAGGTTGTATCTGGCAAGGTGATTATCCTTCAGATCTTTGAAAAATTGCTGCAACGGCGCGTAATGCTTGATCGCCTTGTTCGTCGTGTCAGTGACGTCGCCGCCATCGGTGTCCACGAAAAACAGAGTGCCATCGTGCTTGCAAGCGAAGTTCCATTGGTGGCTGCCGTTGAACGCGTTCGTATAGGTCGGCGAGGTACCGTTAAGGCTGGACAGCGGGACCGTCCATCGGGCTTTGGGAGCCACCTTACTGGTCGGAGTTCCACCAAGATTGGCGTTACCACCATCCGTATTCTGCAGATCGATATCTTCCTGGTAAGCAGTCCAGGTAATCCCCGCTTTTTGCAGCAACCCGGTTAGATGTTCCCCGCTGACGTTGGGATTGGCCGCCAAAAAGCTCAGGATCGCCGGCGCGCTGGGATCAACGGACGAATATGGATCATTATCGTTTAAGATACCGAAGTTACTTCCGGCTTCCTGCCAGATATAGTTCGGCTCGGAAGGGTGGATGCTCGGGTTGTTGCCGCTGGGGGTCGCCAGCACGTTATGATAGGCGGTCGCGTAAGAGACTTCCGCCGCATTCGGGTTTCCTGGGGTGGCCAGGCTGTTGACATACGGAGCCGCCGGGTTACCGGCAAGCTGTTGGGGTTCACTAGTATCACTGGCCGGTTGCGTCCAGTTATGGTTTTCCAGCTCGATATAGATAACAGTGCCGATCCGATTGTCCTGACCAAACGCCGTCGAAGAAAGACCAGCTAAGCCGCTGCTCGCGATTGCAAAAACAATACTGAAGGCCGTCCGGGCCGCACGGGGTCTATTTAGAAGCATATTGTGATGAATAGGAGGTTCCTTTGGATGGGGACGTTCCCTTAGAGAACATGCATCTCCTAGATCTGAACCGCAGCGTCGTCACGTTACGATTTAGTCACAGATCCCTTTGCCGATAATGCATTTCGCAAGTAGCAATGGCATCCGCAGCCTTCGTTACCAGAGCCTGCCCATGACCGTCCCTCCTTGGTTTTCATTTTGCCCCCGTTTTAAGTCGTGATACCAAATAAAGATGAGCCGCCGTGAATCGCCAGCGTGCCGGCATTCAATGATCCCGCGTCCATCGTGCAAAACGTGTTTCCCTTCGCTTCAAGTTTTCAGCGCTGGCGCATCGATTCCGGCGGCACTGACGGGCGATGCACCTTCCCATCTCCTTTCGGCCCAGCAGGTCGCGCCGCTCCTCGGCAGCGGCAACGCCGTTGCTGAAATAGCGTCTCCCGATGGATCAATCGATTTGGAGGTCACATACGGGTACACCCGGAACCCGGACGGTTCGTGCCCCACGAATCGGACTGAGCTTTTCGTCACTTTGGCAGTCTGCTTGGTTGCGTTTGCTTTGGCCGGTTGCTCGCCGAAGGCTGGAATGTGGCCGATCAGCCTGGCTGTTCAGCGCGAAGACGTCATTGCGCGCAAATTTATGGAGCAACTATTCAATGGCTATCCAGAATCAGCAGAACAGTCTCTCCTACCTGAACTACAGAATGATAAATCGCTCGAGACTCTGAGGAGAGCGTCGGAAGGTGCCCGAGGCCTGCAAATTAAGCAGACCGAGTTGGTAGACGCAAGCTACATGATTCGCTCTGGCCCGGGAAATGGGGTCACAAAAGAGGTCCATCTCATGTACCAACTGCAGCACCCAACAGGTTGGAGTATTATTACGATCACTGTTTTGCAAAAGAACGGTCAAGAAGGCGTATCATCCATTGACGCCAAGGCGAATCCGACATCCCTCGCAGATCTCAACCGGTTTTCTTTCTCTGGACGGACCGGCGTCCATTACCTATACCTGCTCCTCGCTGTAGCTGTACCCGTGTTCTGCGTCTTTTCGATAGCGATTTGCGCCCGCTCAAAGGTCCGCAAAAAATGGTTTTGGCTTTTTTTTATGCTGTTTGGCTTCTGCAGCTTCAAACTGAATTGGACAACCGGTCACACCTCGGTAGAACCGATCTCGATTGAGTTACTAGGAGCAAGCATCTTGCGAAGTGGTTTATATGGTCCCTGGGTAATCAGTTGGTCTCTTCCGATCGGCGCGGCTTTGTTTCTACTGATGCGAAAAAAGCTTCTCCGCGGAGAACCCTCAGAACCAGCCAATTGATCAGCGAACGCTTCGGATACCGGCAGTCATTTTTCCGTTGATCGTTCCGTTAGCCAAGAGCGATCAGAACGCAAAGTCACCCACGTTCTGAGGCGTGACAATTCGGGCTGGCCCTAGAACCACCTCACCTCGTTCACCGATGGTAAATTTCCCCAGCCGGCCAGCATCAAAAGTCTCACCCTCTTTGCCGGTGATCTTGCCTTGTGCCAAAGCTTGGGCCGCATAGTAAGTTAGATAGCCCAAGTCTTTCACGTTCCACCAGATATCCTGAGTTTGGCCAGCCTGGATGTATTTCTTGATCAGGGTCGCTGGGGCCAGCCCTGTGAGTTTAACCTTATCAATACGGCCGGCCTGTTCTAACGCTCGAGCGGCCGCCGGTAAACCGATGCCAGCCGGGATTATTATTCCCTTGAGATTCGGGAACGCTTCGACTAAAGCCAGCGCTTGTTGCTGGTTAATCTGCTCGCTCTCTTGTCCATAGGCGATTTGAACCAGCTTCATGCCGGCGTATTTCGGATCCGACGATAATTTTGCCTTCATGAAATCGATCCAGGCATTTTGATTGGTGGCCGTCGGTGTAGACGATAAAATAGCGAATTCGCCCTCGCCGATCATGTTATGCATACTATCCAGCATCATAGCGGCAAGTGAGTCGCCCTTAGCTTGGTTAATGAAAAGGGTGCGTGCATCGGGGGCTACGTCGGAATCGTATGAAATGACCCGAACGCCTTGCTGTATGGCTCGCTTCAGCGCTGGAGCTACCGCATTAGCGTCATTACCTGCTATCGCTATTACCCCGACTTTTTGAGCAACCAGGTTATTAATAAACTCTATCTGAGCTTCGGCGGTCGCCTGCGATGGCGCCTCGCGTATGGCTTTACCGCCAATCTCTCGTTGCGCTTCTTCCGCGCCACTCTGTGCGACCTGAAAGTAAGGGTCTGTGTCCAGCTTCGGTAAGAAGCCAACTGTCACGGGGCCTTTGGTGGGTTCCGCAGCGAAAACCGTGCTCGAGGATAGTACTGTGCACATGATCGCAGCACGGAGATATTTAGATGCATTCTTCATGGTTGTTCTGGGGGTGGTTATTTACGACAGGTCATTGTTCCGGCGCCCTGAGTTTTTGATCGCCGGACCGAAGGTAAAAAGGCTTGAGACGATCCACCACTAAGCTGGCGGAATTGCTCAAAAGCAAAGAGATGATCAGGATCAGCCCGATTACCGTTCCTTGGGCGTCACCGCCGATTCGGCTCAGGCCGAGCACATTTCGGACGATTGCTATCAAGGACAGCGCCCACAATACGCCGATCAACCGGCCGCGCCCGCCAAACACATTAATCCCGCCTAAGAGCACAATTGTGATAACATCGAGCTCGAACCCAACCGCGTTATTCGCTCGGGCATTGGAAAGCCGCGCGGTAAACACGATGCCGGCTATAGCACAAACCAAACCGCTGAGTACGAATAGCCAGAACCTGATTTTGCGAGTCTTGACGCCGGAATAAAGAGCAGCATCAGGATTCCCGCCGATCGCATAGATTCGCCTGCCAACCGGCGTTCGTTGCAACCCGATCGCAAATAGGGGCGCTAGGGCAAGAAACGGCACGATGGTCCACGGTAGCGGTGTCTCCCCCACGTTATCAATGCCGAAGTTAGTAAGTGCGTCGGGAAACTGGTTGACCGAGCGAGAACCTATCAGGATGTAGCCAATTCCCCGGTACATTGCCAATGTTCCTAACGTCACTACCAACGACGGCAAGCCTAGCCAGGCTACCATGGCGCCATTGAACGCGCCTAAAATGGCCCCGAAAAGGAGAACCGTTACAATAGCTGCGAACAGCGGCATTCCAGCCTGGATGAGCATACCAAGTACAACGCTGGTCAAAGCCAGCATGCTGGCCACTGACAGATCGATCTCGCGGGCGATAATCAGTGTGACCATCGGTAAAACGATCAGCGCCTTCTCAGACATCCCAGCAGCAGCCTGCGAGATGTTGAAACTGCTGGCAAAGCCGGGCACGAACACCACCGCATATATACCGACGCCGATAGTAATGAGACCGAGAAAAGATTCCCAGCTTATCAGCCAGCCAAACCTTTTCACGAGGGTTTCCTCCGTAGATGGGTTTGAGAGCGGCCGGTGACGACCAGATTGATAGTCACAGCTCCCAAAATCACAAGACCATAAACGCCATCAAGCCAAAGGGGATCCACGCGTATCAGGACAAGCCCGTTCCGAATAAGGAGTAGAGTCAGTGCTCCCAAAGTGACGCCAAGTACCGTGCCGGCGCCGCCTCTAATTGCGACACCACCCACCACCACAGCCGCAATCACCGTCAATTCGTAACCAGTGGCGACCCGAGCGTCGATGGTGGCATAGCGCGAGGCCCATAACCCGCCGTCAAAGCCGGCTAATAGTCCAGCTACCGCAAATGCGCCGAGTACCCGTCTTTTGACGGGTATCCCAATCAGTTCGGCACCGTCCGGGCTCGACCCAATCGCGTAAAGCTCACGGCCCATTGGCAGTGAACGAAGCACAAAGCCGGCGACCAAGAGCACGGCGGCGGCGATGAACACAACCGCAGGAATTCCCAGCAGTCGTCCACTCGTTAAGTCGAGCCAAGCCTGGGGAACCTGATCGGCGCTGATCTGTTTGCCGCCGGTCCAAAGACTATCAATGCCTCGAAAAACGGAGAGTGTTCCTAGAGTGACTACTATCGCTGGGACCCGGCCAACGGTCACCACTACTCCATTTACTAACCCACACAGCAAACCAATCCCGCTCGCGAGACCGAGCGCGAGACAAACATTCAGGTCGGGATGCGCTCGCAAGGTAGTTGCGACGCCATAGGCGGAAAGTCCTATTACCGATGCTACGGATAAATCGATGTTTCGAGTAAGCAATACTAGCATTTGCGCGACTGCGACGATGAGCAGCAGCGAGGCGTCCATTGAAAGGGAGGTAAGATTTGGGCCGCTTAACATCCGTGGATTAATAGCGGCGACCGGAATAGTAACGGCCGCCATCGCCGTAATCAGTCCGAATTCGCGTCTAATCAGCAAATGACGAATTGCCGAAATGATGGGGTTCGAGCGCCGTTGAATAATCGGATCTTTGGGCTGAGGCGGGATAACTTTTTCGCCCGAGCTCTCGCCTGCGCGGTGGTCCGGATCTCGTTTCTCCACTGCATCAGTTGCCGCTTTAAGGATACGCTCCGGAGTTGCCGCCGCGCGTTCCATCTCGTCTCTGACGCGGCCTTCGCGAAACACCAGTATGCGGTCGCTCATTCCCAGGAGTTCAGGTAACTCCGACGAGATGAGAATGATTGCCATTCCGTTTCCGGCGAGATCAGCAATCAGGTTATGCACTTCCGCTTTGGTCTGGACATCCACTCCTTGGGTCGGTTCGTCCAGAATCAATAAGCGAGGTTTGGTGGCAAGCCACTTCGCTAATACCACCTTCTGCTGGTTTCCGCCGGAAAGGGTATTGACCGGCTGCTCATAGCTGCGAAACCGCAGCCTCATTCGGTCAAGGTCAGATCGAACCAGAGCGAGTTCTTTGGTGCCGCTGATCAAACCTGCAACCGTGGCCCGCTCAATAGTTGGCAGCGTCGCATTAGATAATATCGCCTGATCCATCACCAGGCTTTGACCTAACCTGTCCTCAGAAAGGTAAGCGATACCAGCAGCCAAGGCGTCGCCCGGGCCGTGAAAAGAAACTGGTCGGCCTTGCAAACGGATGGTGCCCTCGGTCGGCTGATCAATGCCAAAAATTACCCGCGCAATGTCCGTGCGTCCGCTTCCAACCAGGCCACCTAATCCAATAATTTCTCCCGCTCCTACGGCGAAAGAAACATCCCTGAAAACTTCGTTTAGCCCGAGTCCAGACACTTCAAGGACGACCTCACCCGGCTTCGGATCTCGTGGCGGATACATGCCACTGAGAGATCTACCTACCATTAGTTGAACCGCGCGATCTCGAGACATTGTGCTAACTGGCTCTGTCGCTACATGCTGTCCATCTCGGAGGACAGTCACCCAATCAGATACCCGGTAGATTTCATCCATGCGGTGACTGACGAACAGCATCGCCACCTGCCGGCACCGCAGTTGTGCCATGACCGAGAACAGCCGTTCCACCTCTCTTTGCGATAAGGCCGCCGTTGGTTCATCCAGAACCAGGACGCGCGCCTCGGCAGAGAGCGCCCGGGCAATCTCGACCAATTGTTGTTCGGAGCTGCGCAAGCGGCTCAATGGAAGACCAGGATCGCAATCTAGACCCACCAGTTCGAGAAGTTCCCTTGCCCGGACCTGCATTCGTCCACGGTCCAGCCGGCCGGACTTCTGCACCGGCATATGTCCGATGAAAATATTTTCCGAAACCGTTAAATCACCAAACAGGCCCGGATGCTGATGGACGACAGAAATGCCGCGGCGGAAAGCGTCAAGCGGCGAAGTCAACTCCACCGGAAAACCGTCCAAAACCACCTCTCCCTCGTCCGGCTTATAGAGACCCGTCAACAGCTTCACGCAGGTACTTTTGCCTGCACCATTTTCACCTAGTAGCGCCAACACCTCACCGGCTCGCAGATCCAATGATACGTTTTTCAAAGCGACCGTTCCCCCGAAGATCTTAGTCGCTCCTCTCAGCCCTAAGACGCTCTCGGCGGCGCGCCGTACGGATGCAAAATCACTTGGCGGAGGCTTCATAAGATTCTTACAGGGCGGGACTGGCAAGAAAGCAATGCGTTCGATCGTTTCAGGTCAAGGTTAAACTCAAGGGAAAATTCGATGCCGAGCATCGATGTCGGATCAACGCGCCCCCCGGGTGAGCGCCTATCCTGGCACCTGGAGTGCGCGTGTCCTGGCGCGCCGGAAACGAAAGCAGATACCGACAGCTCGGAGCGCAACGAAAAACTCGGAAATTGCTGCCGCCCCGCTCCGAGCCGCCTGCTTCTTTTTGCTCGACAAAGATTAGGTTGACCGTCCAACCGCCTTTAGCCAGATTGGCGGGCCGGCACGAAGCCGGTAAATCCACTTGCAACCAAGGTCCCCCCATGCAGTTCTCGCAGCCTTCGCAAACCATTATTCGTTATTCTAGTCTCGCTTTTGCTTGTTTCTTGCTTTCATGCGTATCCGCCAACGCGGCAGATGATCCGTTATCGACGGCGAAAGAAGCGGTGCAGCGTTACGCTGGGCCGCAAACGACTTGGCAAGGGCCAACATCAGCACCCACGCCGGCCAAGGGCAAATTCATCGTCTACCTATCCGGAGACGAACAAAATGATATCTCCCGCGAGTACGGTCTCTATATGAAGGAGGCTGCCGGGAAGCTGGGCTGGAAGCTCACCGTCATTGATGGCAAAGGCAGCCCGGTTAGTTGGGTGGCGGGATTCAATCAGGCCATCGCCCTCAAACCCGAAGGAATCGCGATCTTTGCAGATGCGAAGAGCCTGCAAGACCCGATTCGCACCGCAACTAACCAAGGCATAACCGTCATCGGTTTACATGCGGCTTCGTTGCCAGGACCGCAGCCGGATCTCCATCTGTTTGTCAATATCCAGGAGGATCCAAGGGAGATTGGTAAGGCAGAAGCGGATTGGGCTATCGCCGACAGCAATGGGAAAGCCCGGGTTGTGGTGATTACTCACAACGAGTACCAGATCGCTGCCACCAAGTCCGGGGCAACCCGAGACACAATTCAGGCTTGTCCGGGATGCAAGGTGCTGGACTACGTCAATTTTCCTGCTTCTGAAGCGGCCCAAAGAATGCCGCAGTTGACCACCAGCTGGGTGCAACGATTTGGTTTGCCGCTCTATATCACTTCCGTTGGTGATAACGATCTTGATTTTGCGGTGCCCTCGTTACGCGCTGCGGGTGTCCCCACCGATCAAGTCAAGCTTATCGGCGCTGACGGAAATCGCTCCGCCTATGAAAGGATCCGAAAAGGCAAGGACTATCAGACGGTGACGGTTTCCGAACCGATTGAGCTACAGGCTTATCAAGCGGTCGACGAATTTGACCGCGCCTTCAATAAAGCTCCTCCCAGCGGCTTTGTTCAGCCGCCGTATCTGGTTACCCCGTCGAATGTCAATGAAGCAGGCGGTAAGAAAGACATTTTCTCTCCGGACAACGATTACCAGAAGCACTACCTGCAGATTTGGGGGCTTGGATCTTGAATAAGGCAGAAGAGCGGGTCCGATGAACCTTCTCCTCGAGCTGACCGGTATCGTCAAACAGTTCACCGGTACCCTGGCACTCGATGGGGTAGATATTGATGTCAAGGCGGGGGAGATTCATGCGCTGCTTGGACAGAACGGGGCCGGCAAGTCGACCCTGATTAAAATACTGGCGGGCATCTATCCGCCGACGGCTGGTATTGTGCGCTGGCGCGGGGAGGTAGTCGACCCGGTATCGGCTCGCCTCCCTGTCACGTTCATCCATCAGGATCTCGGCTTAGTTGATAGCATGACGGTGGCCGAGAACGTCGCTCTCTTAACCGGTTATCCTCGCAAAGCCGGTATCATTGATTGGCAAACGGCATCCGCAGCCGCTGTCGAAGCCCTCAGAACAATGGAAAGTTCGATCGACCCCCATACTCGGGTCGGCGCGATTTCGGCTGCTGAAAAGTCGATCGTCGCGATCGCGCGCGCCCTGGCCAGGCGCAGTGACCTGTTAATTCTCGACGAGCCGACTGCCGCCCTTCCGGCAGGCGACGTCGATCATTTGCTGGATAAACTAAAGCGACTGCGGGCCAGCGGTATTGGACTTCTGTACGTCACGCATCGGCTTGACGAGGTTTTTCGGATCGCAGATCGGGTAACGGTTCTGCGCGATGGCCGGCGAGTTGCCACGCGCAACATCGACGAAGTTTCCCCCGGCGACCTGGTGTCCTGGATTGTTGGCGGGGCGCTCGCCGAGACAACCATTGCGGCTCCGGCGAAATCCGTTGATTCGCTCCTATCCGTCGAACAATTGGTTGTACCACAGGAGAGCGGCGCCGGATTGGTGGGTCCCGTCTCGTTTCAAATCCAACCGGGCGAGACATTGGCGCTAGTAGGTCTGCGCGGCGCCGGGCACCATGCTGTCGGCCGCGCGATTTACGGAGCACTGCCGGTGTACTCCGGTAGAATCGTCTTCGAGGGGCGCGAGCTTAAGGTCACTGACTCAGCTCACGCCATGCGAAACGGAATCGGATTTGTCTCCAGCCGTAGATCGGAAGAGAGCCTTGCCCACAATCTTAGCGTGCTGGAAAACCTTTACCTGAATCCCCGAGCCAGAGGCGTTGCACCGTTTCAATTCGTCGGGCATGGAGAGGAGCAAAACGCGTGCAAAAAAGCGCTCGCCAGATTTTCGGTCCGACCACCGGATCCCCTGCGCCCGATTGCGACGTTAAGCGGCGGGAACCAGCAAAAGGTAGTGGTAGCCCGCTGGATGGAGGCCGACGTTCGTCTCTTGATCCTCGAAGAACCGACCATCGGTGTCGATATCGGGTCTAAGGCGGAAATCTATCGTGATCTAAGGATGGCTGATGAAAAGGGACGTGCCGTGCTCCTGATTTCGTCTGACTTCGATGAGGTAGAGAAAGTGTCGCACCGGGCGTTAGTGTTCAGCCGCGGCAAGTTAGTGACCGAGATCGATCGCAAGAACATCAATGTAAGTAATCTAACCGCGCTTGCCGCGGGCGCTACGCCGGAATCGAAGACCGGGACATGAAGCTATCGAAAACTAAGGAAGCGAATATCGGCTCTACTATCTCACATGTCGTGTCAGTGTGGAGCTTACTCATTCTCTTGGTCGCGCTGATCGTTGCGTTTTCGATCATCAAACCCGACACGTTTCCTACCTATTTCAATTTTCGCTCGATTCTGAACAACAAGTCAGTGCAGGCATTGCTTGCGCTGGCAGTTTTTCTACCCATGACGGCAAATCATTTTGATCTGTCGGTCGGATATCTTCTGGGTATCTCCCAAGTGTTAGTGATCGGTCTACAAGGACAAGGCTTGAACTGGCCGGAGGCGTCTGGCATTGTTCTTTTGCTCGGAGCAGCCGTTGGACTGGCGAACGGTATCTTGGTGACTGCCGTCGGGATAGATAGTTTCATCGCTACGCTCGGAACCGGCACGCTGCTCTATGGCTTTAACGAGTGGTACACTGGAGGTCAGCAGGTTGTGGCGACGCTTCCTGAGAGTTTCACTAACATTTCCGGTGCGTTCCTAGGGGTGCCGCTGCCGGCGATTTATGTTTTGGTACTGAGCGTCTCCCTTTGGGTCGCGTTCGAGTATTTGCCGGTTGGGCGATACCTGTACGTGCTGGGAGCAAGTCCGCGGGCCGCTGAGCTCAACGGCATTTCAGCTAAACGTTATGTAACCGGAGCGTTTCTGGCGACCGGCATCATATCCGCTTTTGCTGGCATTGTCCTCCAATCGCAGCTTCAAGTCGGTCAAAGTTCGGTAGGACCGGAATATTTGCTTCCCGCTTTCACGGCTGCTTTGCTGGGCGCCACCTCCGTCCGACCTGGACGTGTAAATGTCTGGGGCACGATTTTGGCCGTCGCGGTCATTGCGATCGCAGTCGCTGGGCTCAATCAACTGGGAGCACCCTTTTTCGTGGAACCCATTTTCGATGGCGCCATGCTGATTCTAGCGGTTGGGTTGGCCGTAACCACAGCCCGCCGTCGCTCGAAGCTCAGCAACACGGCGCCTGGCGTACCTGGCGCCGCCTCGGCCTTACCGACGAATGAATAGAAAGAGGAGTTCAGGAGTGCTACCGCTTCCCAGGTCGGAGGGATCGCGTCCTGGCGGAGATCAACCAGCCGCGCTTTCGCGCGATGATAGTGCCTACTACCATCAGATTTTGAGCGCTGAAGATTTGACCTGCTAAAGAACCGGCGAATAAGCGGACGCTGCGGGAGCGTCGCCTGTCCAGATCGGAAGGGGAGCCGCTTTTTTGCTAGTTAACCGGGTTGGGCTGCTGGTTACAATGCGAATTCGAGCGGTTTCTAAGAGCCGGCTCCCGCGACGCGTAGTAGCATCGAGAGGTTACTTAGCACCTTGGACGTTGAAGCAGCCGTGAGTTTGGGAGCGCCGCACCAATTCTCGATGCCCCGGGCCGCTGCTTCAATCTTTCCGTTGCAGCTTGCCGTCTAGAAAATCATGGGCAGGAGAGAGGACAGGCGCGCCCTTGGCGACCAATGCGTTCAACGCGGTATCCGTGTCCTCGCTCCACACAACCATTTCA
>JAFAVN010000157.1 GCA_019242435.1 Verrucomicrobiota bacterium
ATTGACTGCTTCTCGGGTTTATCTGTCTTTCCGTTTTTGATGTATTGGTCAGCCTGTTCCACAGCGCTCTGAGAAAGCTTAACAATCGGCTGGAGAACTGTTGCTTTGATCTCACCGGCTTTGATTGATTGAGCGACGTCCGGGCTGCCATCGAAACCCACAACTATCACGTTCCCTTTTCCGGCTGCCTTCAGCGCTGCATAGGCGCCAAGCGCCATCGTGTCATTGCCAGAGATCAGTCCCTTAATGTTAGGGAACTGCTGAATGATCGTCTGCACTTTCTGGAAAGCCTCCGTCTGGCTCCAGTTAGCACTTTGGGATGCTACCTTTTTCAAATCAGGGTATTGGCTGAGCACATCGTTGTATCCGCGTGACCGGACTCCGGCGTTAGTATCCGTCTCCTTACCGATCAATTCGACATAATCACCCTTTTCACCCAACAGTTTCACGAACTCTTGAGCTCCGAGCGTCGCGCCTTGGTAATTATTTGAGACTAATTGGGCAACGGCGACTCCGGTCGCATTGATTTCACGGTCAACCAGGAAAGTCGGAATCCCGGCCGCCTTCGCCTTTTTCACAGCAGCGATGCTAGCATCGGCGCCGGCATTATCGCAAATGATCGCCGCTGCTTTTCGCGCGATTGCTGTGTCGAACAGTTGGTCCTGTTTTACTGCGTCATCGTCATGGACTAGGACCAAGGTGTCATACCCGAGCTCTTTTGCTTTCGCTTCAGCGGCATCGGCTTCGGTCTTGAAGAAGGGGTTCTCCGGAGATGGCACAATGATGGCGATTAGCTTCTTTTGTTGGGCAAGTGCAGCCGGAGTCGCCAATATAATACCGGCCAGCAACGAAAAGCCGATTAATAAATAACGGCTCAAACTTCTAAAACCAGGGGAGGTGTTTTTGCGCATAGAGGATAATTTTAATTCCGAAATCTCGAGCTGAAGAGAACGCTCTCTTCGGTCGGAGTTAGATAGGGTTAGCTAAATATAGTTGTTTATTTCAGGTAGGAATTACAGGTCGAGGTAGTTCGCCCTCGGTAAGGGATCGAGCTTCTGTGGTAGTTGTTTTTGAGTCTGGTCGATATCACCTCCTTTGAAGTCTCAGGCGCGCTTTAGGGCAAGACGCGCTTGTAATCTTGCTTGTAACTGGTCGAGCACGACCGCCAGAATAATTACGAGCCCGGTAATTACCTTTTTCCAAAACTCTTGAACTCCAAGTAAAACCAGCCCGTTGGTGAGTACGCCGATGACCAGAGCACCGATCAACGTCCCCCAGACCGTGCCGCGTCCCCCGGCCAATGATGTGCCCCCCAGAACGACAGCCGCAATTGCATTGAGTTCGTAGCTCTCACCGGTAGCTGGATGAGCTGCAACTAATTGGGAGGCGGTGATTAACCCGGTCATAGCGGCACACATTCCGCAAATCATGTAGACGGCCATTTGCACTCGTTGAACGTAGATGCCGGAAAGCTCGGCTGCACGTTCGTTCCCGCCCACAGCGTAAACTTGTCGACCGAAGGGGGTTTTCGCTGCTACGAACCAGCCGATCCCGGTGAACAGCACCATGATCCAGATCACGATAGGGATGCCCAAAAGAGTTCCCGCGCCCAGAACAGGAAACCCAGTATTCCCCAGATCCGGGCTGCCAACCAAGTTAGGAAACGTTGCGCCGTCATTGCTTAGTTGAGCGGCTCCGCGCGCTACGTACAGAGTTCCCAGCGTCGCAATAAAAGGCGCCACATTAAACCGCGTTACCAGGATCCCATTAAACGCCCCCACAAGTAGACCGAGACAGAGCACGAGAAAAATAATGGCCGGCACATTGAAATAGACAATGACGCCGAACATCGGCAATCGCAGCCCCTGGTCGATTAACAAACCGGAAACCATGGCGGCGAGGCCAACGGTGGATCCAACAGAGAGATCAATTCCACCGGTCAGAATGACAAAGGTCATGCCTACGGCCATGATGGCGTTGATTGCAGTCTGTCCAACTAAAATGATGAGGTTGTCTCGGGTGAAGAAGGAAGGAGTCAGAAGCGAAAAAATACCGATCAAAATGAGCAGGGCGATAAATGCTCGAAATCGGAACAAAAATACACCGATCGATAGTCTAGATATCGTGCCGGTCTCGGATGGAGAAGAAACTGCGGTAGACATGGAGTTAGCTGACAGAGTGAGTCGGAGTGGAAAGTTGGGGGTTGGGTACTGGTGCGGATAGCAAATAGCAGACAGCAGATAGCAGAGCCGGCCGAATGGACGTCGATTCGGTGAAATTGACTGGTCGAAAGCGCAACGGACAAATCATAGGCTCATTTGCTATCTGCTATCTGCTATTGCCGTTTGCTTTCCTACCGCCGGCTCTGTCTGCCGGTGTGCTCCTGCCGCTTTCACTAGCAACTCTTCCGTAACCTCGGCGTGACCGAAATTGCCGGTCAGGCGACCTCTCGATAACACCAGGATGCGGTCAGGGACGGCTAATACCTCGGGGAGCTCAGACGAGACAAACAAGATTCCTAATCCTTCATTGGCGAGGCGGTTGATAATTTGAAAAATTTCGGCTTTGGCACCTACGTCAATTCCACGAGTAGGCTCGTCTAAGAGCAGGACTTTTGGCTTGGTTAACAGGCTTTTTGCCACTACCACCTTTTGCTGATTGCCTCCGCTGAGGGAGGTGATCGGTTGTTGTGCCGACCGCACTTTGATGGCCAACTCTTTGATCATTCTGGCTACAGAGTCACTTTCCTGGCGGTCTGAAATCCAGAAGGATTGAAGATAGTGTCGTAGACTAGCGAGGGTGATATTTTGAGCGACTGACAACTGCTGGACCAGACCAAGCCGTTGCCGGTCCTCGGGTACCAGAGTGATGCCTGCGGCAATCCGGGCGGAGATCCGCTCGTGGCGCAGAGGTTCACCTGCCAGGCTGATCAGGCCTGTGGATTCCGGGTGTAGCCCCATCAGACATTCAAAAAGCTCCGTTCGGCCGGCTCCCATCAGGCCGTAAATGGCTAAGATCTCGCCTTCGTGAAGCGAAAAAGAAACTTTTTCCAGGGTGAACCCTTCACCGGCTCGCGGCAGCGTTAAATCTTCGACCACCAGGAGTTCTTTGCTGTTCTGCCGGGAGGCTGCGTGTGCTCGGCTAGGTGCGCGGACAGTTCGACCCACCATCTTTTCGATAAGCCAGGTGATATCGACATCAGCCGCTGGGGCATCCGCTGCTAATTTACCATCCCGCAGAACCGTAACGTAGTCACCGATGCGGAGAAGCTCCTCGAGCTTGTGCGAGATGTAGACAACGGATACACCATGCGCCTTCAAATCCGCGATAATTTGGAACAAAGCCTGGGTCTCTGAGGCAGTGAGCGCTGATGTGGGTTCGTCCATAATAAGAACGCGCACGTTCTGCGAGAGCGCCTTAGCTATCTCGACGATTTGCTGCTGACCCATCCGCAGATCGCTGACCAAGGTCTTTGGGTTTAAGGGCTGTTGGAGGCGGTCCAGAATCTTCTGGGCTTGTTCCTCCTCGGCTCCATGATCGACCACGTCGAATCTAGTAACTTCGCGGCCGGCAAAGATATTCTCGGCAATGTTGAGGTTCGGAAAAAGATTGAGCTCCTGATAGATAATGCCGACCCCGGCTTTGGCGGCCTCCCGGGTGCTCCGAAAGGCGACCTCGTGAGCGTCCAGGAGAAGTCGCCCGGAGGTGGGGTGTTCTACACCGGCCAAAATCTTCATCAAAGTAGATTTGCCGGCGCCGTTTTCCCCAATGAGGACGTTTACTTTGCCACGGTAGACTTTGAAGTCCACCTGGTCCAAAGCCAGGGTGCCGGGAAAGATCTTAGTGATTTTTTCGGCAGACAGGATCACTTCCGGCGTCACCATTATATGCGGGACGGTACACTAATTTGCGGTTGTCAACTTTACCGGGGTTACCCGGATCGGATTGGTCGATTTCGGGTCAAAGGTGAAGACCCCGAAAAATTGCACAGTTTTGCCTTTGAAACTGGCCGGGTCGCGTCCGGCTAAA
>JAFAVN010000601.1 GCA_019242435.1 Verrucomicrobiota bacterium
ACCGCCAGCCGGTGGCTGGAGAAGCCGCGCATAATTCTCGCGTTGTCCGCCGTCTGCGCTGAATACAAAAATGTTGCTGAAAGGCTGGCCAGCTCGCTAGAGCTCGCCTGGGTGAGGCTGCGAAGCGGTAAACCAAGCCCGTTCCCGAGTCCCGAAGAAGCGCTTGCCTACCAATACAACGAATGGGAAACGCAGCTTGCGCAAGCCGCTCGCACCCATTTTGCCGCCGGGACTCCGACCGAGCTGAAAACCTACTTATTGGAATTGGCCGCCCGGTGCCGAGCCGACGAGCTGATGATCATGACTGTCGCCCATGAACACGCCGCCCGCGTCCGGTCGTATGAGCTGCTGGCCGAGGTCTTTCGTGATCAGTGATCGGTGGGTGCGAGATGATCGAAGACACACTCCACCGCTAATTGGTTCGAGATTCCCTTTTGCCAATCACTTCTCACTAATCACCTTTCGCTTCTGACAGTGCTGATATTCACCTGCACCGATTCCACGCGTTTCCGTCCGGCTACTTCTTCCCCAGCATCTCGAGGGAGCCGGAGAAAACTGAATCCCGAAAAAATCGAGAATAAACTCACCACCACAAAGGCTAACCAGAAGTCTGCGATGGTCAGACGTGGCTGTCCCCGAAAGGTCAGTTCCGCTTGGAGCACGGCTGCTCCGACAGTGATCCCTAAGCTCAGGGACAATTGTTGCGCCACACTCGAGAAGCTGGTCGCTTGACTCATCTGCGGTTGATCAATTTCAGCATAGGTAATCGCATTGATGCAGGTAAACTGCAGCGACCGGAAAAATCCCCCGATCAGCAAAACCAGCGACATCAACCAGATCGGCGTGCTCAAGTTGAAGGCAGCCGGTGCTAGCAGAGTGAAGGCACAGAGAATCGAGTTGATTGCTAAAGTGGTACGAAATCCAAATCGCTTTAGAATACCGCCCGCCGTTGTCTTCATGCCCATCGCGCCCACCGCGGCGACAAAGGTCATCAAACCTGAACCCAAGGGGCTAAAGCCGAATCCCAGCTGGAACAGGAGTGGCAACAACAACGGTAAAGATCCAATTCCGATCCGAAAAAAAGAGCCCCCGGTAATACCTGAACGAAAGGTTGGGTACTTCAGAAGATCGAGATCCAGAATCGGTGCCGGGGAACGTTTAGCGTGGAAGTAGTAAAGCACCGAGCAGATAGTTCCGATGATAAACAGCCCGATCGTGACCGGTAATGGGATCGCGGGCGTATCCGCAGCGCTCGAACCGGCAACCAAAGTAGATAGCCCCACTCCGGAGAGCACAAAACCGATGAAATCAAATCGGCCAATCCCGGCCATCCGGGTTTCAGGGATAAAGAGGGTTGCTAAAACCAGGCCGAGAGCTGCGATTGGCAAATTGATCCAAAATATCCAACGCCAAGTATAGTAAGTGGTAATCAACCCACCTAGGGGCGGCCCCACGACAGGCCCGATCAAAGCAGGAATAGTGAGCCACGCTAACGCTCCGACCATCTCCGAGCGCGCGACACTCCGCAAAATCACGAGGCGCCCGACCGGCACCATCATTGCACCTCCGATTCCTTGCAAAGCGCGCGCCAGGATCAGGAACTGGATGGAATTCGCCAAACCACAAAGGGCTGACCCGAGCGCAAACACCAGGATTGCCAACCGAAAGATCAGACGCGCGCCCCACCGGTCGGCGACCCAGCCGGAAGCTGGAATAAAGACCCCCAGCGTCAACAGATACGATGTCAAAGCTAGCTTGAGCTGGATAGGACTCTGGTGAAGATCATTGGCGATAGCCGGTAAAGCTGTCGATAGGACCGTTGCGTCCAAATTCTCCATAAAAAGCGCGCAGGCAACGATCAGTGGAACGAGGACTCGGAGCGGTAATCGTGATCCCAACTTAGAAAGAGCCATCATGGCGTAAGTCATCGCCATCGCATCGCTTAGACCCAGTTGCAACTGGACGTGTGTAAATGCTCGCCGGTGCTTCAAACGAGCCAATAATGTTGGGGTGAGAACCTCAGCAATCAGTAATCACTGCAGTAAATCACTGATCCCCCGCCGCGCCGACACGCCTCGAACGCGTGCCTACCGCTTTCGATGGCGCTCCAGCTTGATATTGAGCGCTACCTGCTGTTCCTGAATTCTTCGTCGCAGCTCCTTTTGGCTTGGCGCATCCAGGCATTCGCTCAGGCGCTGTTTAAGATCGCCGATTTCCCTTAGGAGCTCCACTTCTTCGGGCACATAGCCCGAGTTTTTTAGCAGCGAATAAGCAAGCCGGAGATCTTCCGGCCAACGAAAATACTCATCCAAATCGAGCGGCTCACCCTGGCCGGGTAATTTTTCTCCCGGATGCTCTGCCAACCACTTCTGAATGAGTTCCTCAATTGCAAAACGCATGTGCTCCACGTCCGTTCCGTTGTCTGTCATTACGTGTCAACTATGGCGACAACCCTTTTCATCTTCAACGCTTCCAATCTCTCACAACGATGTTAATATTAGTGTTACCGATGAAAGCACGCATATTCTGTGTCTCCGCTTTGCTGGTTACTTATTCCCTGTTCACCTCCGTGGCTTCTGCAGTAACTTTTCCAGTCCGGACAGACAGCGGTACACAATATTATTCGTTAGAGGCTCCAGCTGGAGTCACCCCAGATGCTAAGCATCTCCAGGACCCCTGGGGGATGCCGTACTCCGCACCGGGGAATGTGCCCGGTAGCGGCAATAATGTCCCAATCAGTGCCGGCGCGGCGGAAGTTGCCGCCGTAGCCTGGGCGGGCGGCACACAGGACTTCGATAAGCCGTCCGGCGTATCCAATTATCCCAACTCGCTCACGATCCTTGGCGGGAAGACACCCGGCGGATTCTACAACGCGTCTTTCGTTCACCCGACGGGCGTTCAGCGCGTTGAGGGTCCGACTAACTATAACCTCGTTACCATGACAGGGGTTGTTGCCGGTCAACACCAGACCTTATATGCCGCGGTTCTTGATGATGGCAGGCTGGTTCGGCCAACTCCTGCCAGCGGCCCTGCGATAGAGAGACCGGCGCGTCACCATCATATGTATCGACATCATCGGCACGCCTAAAGCGCCCGATCAAAATACAAGCTCCTCAGGCGGCCCCTCCGGGCCGCCTTTTTTTCGAACTCGCCGGAAGCTCGCTCGCAATGACAAATATCAAATGAAAAGCCGAAGGCAGCCCAGCGTGATCAAACGCCAGCCGGTTGCCGCTTCGCCAATCTGTCATAGGTCATTTGTCATTGCGAGCGAGCTTCAGGCGAGCTCGAGGAGCAGGAGCGGTGCTCGCGCGTTCAATGAAGGTTGGTACAACTGTATAGGTCCGGAGACCGGCTCCGCCGGAGCCAATTTGTTCCAAAAGACATTGTACACCTAGCTTGCCGATTTTAACAAAGTCCTGCTGAACCGTAGTGAGCGGAGGCAGAAAAAATCCAGACTCAGGAATATCGTCAAAGCCTACGATCGAAATCTCGTCTGGAATTGACGCGCCCGCTTCTCGAAAAGCGCGGATCGCGCCGAGTGCCATTTGATCATTTGCGACCACCAATGCGGTAAACTTGCCCCAGTGATTTTTGATCAATTCGCGTGCTGCTTCGAAACCGCCACGGGACGACCAATCTGCTTCGACGCAAGGACCTGGATTTAATTCAGCCGCTTTCAATGTCGATAACCAGCCTTGATAGCGTAAGCGGGCAGCTCGATAGGCCAGAGAAGCCCGTAAGCAGGCGATCTGCCGGTGACCGAGGTCGATAAGATGTTGGGTAGCCATCCGTGAGCCACTCTTTTGTTTGACAAGCACCGCCGAGGTCTTGAAGCCTAAATCGGAATCCATGGCGACCAACGGCACATTCTGGCAGAGATTACGCAGCATGCTGAGATCAATTTCCAAGGGCAGGTGGATCAGGATCCCGGCCACTCGATGAGCGCAGAGTTCATTTACGGCCCTGCGGATCTCGTCCACGTTTTCTTCTGCGATCCCGGCAAACATGACGCTGTATCCGGCATCTTTGGCTGCTTCTTCCACGTTGAGCATGGTTTGCGAAGGTCCGTACAGGCCGGTCGCGAAACTGACGTGCCCCAAGACGGTCGAACGCCGGCTGACCAAGTGACGCGCCGTCATATTGGGGCGGTATCCGAGCTCCTGGACCGCCTTCAGGACACGGGCGCGGGTGTCTTCGGCAACTTCCGGCATATTGTTGATGACCCGCGAGACCGTCTGGTAGGAGACACCGCATCGGGCAGCGACATCGGTCATCGTAATTTCCCGTCGTTGGGCGGATCGAGGCATAACCACAAAGGATAACGGGGCTGTCAATAGCGAGAATTAGTTCACTGTAAATCCAGTTTGCCGATATTGTTAAAGACAGGGAAGAACCTGTGAACGTTCACATTCGCGCCGGCAAACGCCCTCTGCCGCAAAAGCGTGAATTCAGGCTGCTCCGATCCCCTGAGTTTAGGTAATCAGGTGGCGCAACTCCTACTTTTGGATGTAAGGGCCAAGCAAAGAAAGGTCCGCTTGGCTTAGGCGTTCTTTGGCTGTCTTGGCTTGATGCCAATAAGGATAAAGGAGCCGAGGGGCGCTGATCTTGTCCAGACGTGCTTGCTCTTCGCTGGCCAGCTTGAGATTCGCAGTACCCAGATTGTTTTTCAGCTGCTCTTCGGTACGTGCACCAATGACCAAGGAGGTAACCGCTGGACGGCCCAAGAGGTACGCCAACGCGACTTGGGCAGGAGACACACTGTGAGTCTGCGCGATCTCTACCAGCGCTTCCACCGTGTCATAAACCTGTTCTTCGTTATGCACTGGCGGCTCGTTCCAATCGGTCAGATGACGCGACCCTTCCGGCGGCTGTTTGCCGCGACGATATTTGCCGGACATTAGACCACCGGCTAAGGGGCTCCAAACGAGGATGCCCAATCCTTGGTCAAGGGCGATTGGCACTAATTCGTATTCGGCATCCCGAGCCTGTAGCGAATAGTAGATCTGCTGGCTGACATAGCGGACATAGTTGCGACGATCAGAAATCGCCAACGCCTTCATGAGGTGCCAACCCGAATAGTTTGAGCAACCGATATACCGGACTTTTCCTGACCGCACCAAGGTATCCAGAGCTTCGAGCGTTTCATCGAGCGGAGTTTCCCCGTCCCATTCATGAATCTGATATAGATCGATGTAATCGGTGCGTAACCGGCGAAGGCTATCTTCACATTCCCGGATAATATGAAAACGGGAAGCGCCTCCTTCGTTTGGGCCATCTCGCATAACCATTCTAAACTTGGTAGCGACGAGAACATCTTGACGCCGGCCTTCGAGTGCTTGACCAAGAATTTCTTCAGAAACGCCATGTGAATAAATGTTAGCGGTGTCGAAGAGATTCACTCCGGCTTCAATACATAGGTCCACCTGACGGCGTGCTCCCTTTACATCCGTCGATCCCACCTTACTGAAGACGCTTCCACCTCCGAAAGTCATAGTGCCAAGACTCAGCACCGAAACACGGAGACCGGACTGTCCGAGTTGACGATATTCCATACAAATTAACCGATACAGTGTCGGCGCGAAGAATCTAGGCCAGGATATCGAAAACTACTCGGAAGGAGGATCTGAGCATCGGCTTGCCCTAAATTCTCATAAGGAGGGAGCCGTTTTGGCGTTTGCAAATACGAGCCTCGGGTATTTGTACAGGAACTCTCCCCGCCAGATCGCGATATGCGCAGGCGGCTCCCGAGGATGTCCCCCTGGCGAGATTCAGACCGGTGGATGATTGCCGGGAGCCGCCTGTCATCGCCTTTCTTCTCGTTGAACAGGCCTTGTTGCCGACTCACAAGGGCGTGTTTTCATAGGCCAAAGCGGCTCCCCTCCATGTCTTAGGGCGAGCCCGTGCGGCCTCTGCTATCCGCTAGTCTGAGCTATCGTCAGGCGAGCCCGGCGCTTTCTGCGAGCACGATCACTTCTTCCACCAGACTCCGCGCCATCCGGAGACCATGGCTCAACTCGTTTGCACCAGAATTGAATACGCGCCAGATCTCGCCGACTCGCTTTTCCAAGTCCGGCGGAGCAACCTCAAATTGATTCGCTATCGCCAGTGCGCCTTTCTCGTTCAACCAGTAGGCTCGATTCAGAGCAAATAGTCCAATCAGCAACCAGCCGACGGACCGGAAAAGGCACCCGGCGACATAGGTGATATCAGGGCGCAGGGCGGCCTTCTCTGCAATATCCAGGCTGAAACGCGCCTCGAATTTGAACCGCCTGACGAATTCTTGTCGAAGCGGTTCTGGGTAGGAAGCAAGCCTGCTTTTTTGTTCCGCGATCTTTTCTGCCGGATCCCAGAGGGGCTGGCATACCGCTATCTCGCCGGCATAAATGGACGATAGAAATCCAAGCGGATGACCAGGCTGATAGGCTACTTCCACCTGACCCGTCAATGCCGCGTCGATAATGGCCTCTACCTTTACCATATCCCGGTAAAGCAGGTCGACCGGCTCGCCTCCCATCCGAAGCCAGCCGCCCCCATTAATCCAAGGCCCCCAATCACCAATCGACGTAACCAGGCCGAAATGCTTTCGATCATCGTGCCGGGCAACGGCTTCATCCAGCGCGCCCGTATCGAACGGCGCTTTACCATCATAGTACAAGCCCAGGTCTGTGTCCGATAAGGAGTGACCAGTCCCTCTGGCCCGAGAACCGCCAAGCACGATCCCCACGATTCCTGGCAGTCTCTTTAACCTATCCACCAGTTCTCGCGTGTCACTATTAAGGCGAGGCAGCGCATTCATCTTCACGTTCTGATAATATATTTGTCGAACCCGATCGCCGGCGCTTATTGAGGCCGTCGATAAGTGACCGCTCACCATCTTCAAAATCAACTCGGCGGTAAAGCTGTTCGTTAACTTTGGCATTCTCATCTGCATAAGTCTCCCATGTCACCGCGTTGTCATCCTCTTTTCGGAAAAAAGCCAGACGTCAGCGCGGCCGCAGTCTCGAGTACGTCAATTTGCCAGTGATATTCACATCAAGGAAATCTTGGCGGCGATGAGCAGCCAAGTGGGTCTTATCTAAAAGGAGTTCCAGGAGTTCAAGAATTTCCGCTGACAGACGCAGTCTCTAGTTCATGCTTCATCCGGGGGGGGAATACGCTGACTGCGAATGCGTTTTGGCGCTAGCGATGAATGGAGTAGCTGATCGGGCACCCGCTCGAACTCCTTGAACTCGTTGAACCCCCTGCAACTCCTTGAAGTCCTTACCCGCCTGCACTGCTGCACTTCCCCTCACTCTCCCCCTTGAACTCTGATTCTGAAATCCGCTATCATGGATCGACTTTGTCCGGCTCAACCCAAAATACTCAATCGGACTCCTTACTCGGAAATCGCTCACAGTTGGACGGCTTGGTGATCAATATCGAGCTGACCATCACGAGCATTATCCAAGGGGTTGCACTTTCTTTTCTCTGCGCGGCCGCCACCGCCAGTCTCAGTCATGGGCGAATCGAAGACCTTCCCTACATCATAAATGGCGGACTGCTGATCCTTTTATTTTGGTCCAGGTGCATCGGGCACGCGCTTACTTTGATTCGCTGGCCGCTGGATTTTACCCATAACTTTTTTTATTTCGGAGCGGCCTTTCTTGAGGCGATTTCGTTCGGCCAGATCGGGAATCCCGCGGCTTGGTACTGCGTATTAATGGTTTTTGCGTTGGTCGTTTGGCTCTTGTTCATCCTAGACCAGCGCCTGATGAATCAGCGCGCAGCCGCGAGCGCAAATGGAAAATCGAAACAACTGTTCCAGCTCCTCAATCGAGATCAGAAACTCAATATTGGTTTGTTTGTTCCAGGATTCGTACTATTTCATGGGGCCGCCGCTTGGGTAAGTTTCGCACTCAGTAGCACCTGGCCGGCCGCCCATTTCGTTTTCGTGGCCGCGCAGTTCATTCTGTTCGCAGCTTATCTTGTCCGTTTTGTCACCCTGATGAGACAGGTCTTTTGCCTGATGGAGCCGTAAGCACTCGCCGCCGGCCCGGACCTACGCTTCTCGCATGCGGGCCGGCTGCCGGGTCGTCTCGAGCACTGACAACCACAGGTCGCTATTAGGATCGATCCGGCGACGCCCATGCGTGACTAAATCAAACGGGATATGAACGAAGGATCCATGCCATCGGCCAACCAACATGTTGGTACGGCCACTCATGCCGGCATGCACGGCTGCTTGAGCCAACCGGGTGCAGTAAACATTGTCTTGGGGAGAAGCCGGTACGCTGCGGATGATATAACTTGGATCAACGTATTTCAGATTGATCTCCATCCGGCGGCCGGAAAAAAAATCGGTGATCTTCTCTTTTAGAAATAAGCCGATATCTCCAAAACGCGGGTTCCCGGATGCGTCCTTTTCGTCGCTAACCTGCATCAAGTCCTGACCAGCGCCTTCTGCCACAACAATCACTGCTTGTTTTCTCTGTCCAATGTGATGTCGCAACGCCTCCAGGAGTCCCCGGCTTCCTTCCAGCTCAAACGGCACTTCGGGAATAAGACAGAAATCAACGTGCTGGGCGGCCAGCGTAGCGAAACAAGCGATGAAACCGGAATGCCGGCCCATCAGCTTGACCAAACCGATGCCATTCACCGCTCCCCGGGCTTCGACATGGACAGCGGAGACCGCCTTCACCGCTTCGGCGAACGCAGTTTCAAACCCGAAGCTTTTGTCGATAAACATGATGTCGTTATCGATGGTTTTCGGAATCCCAATTACGCTCTTGGGCAAACCGCGCCGCCTCAGCTCGGCATTGATGGCCGCGCCGCCTCGCAAGGTTCCGTCACCCCCGATCAGGAAAAGGATGTCCACACCGAGTTCCTCCAGGTGATCCACCATTTCCCCGACGTCATGGGGCCCGCGAGAGCTGCCTAAAATCGTTCCACCGAACGTGTGAATCGTGGATACCGATTCTGGCCGCAGGGTTAAAGGGACATGTCCTAAGCGGGGCACCAATCCTTCGTAACCGTACCTGATTCCATAGATCCGCGTCGTACCATAATGATTGTAGAGTTCGTTAACAATGCCCCGTACAATGTCGTTTAGCCCGGGACAAAGCCCGCCGCAGGTTACAATGGCGGCGGTGACTTTCGGGGGATCAAAAAATATCTTTTCCCTGGGACCGGCTACTTCGAAACTGAGCGGCATCTCCCCATTCCTGAAGGCGGTCTGGGTGGCAGCGAGAGTGTCGTCGTAGAGAATACGATGGGTATCGTCTTTAAATCGTTCTGAGTGCCCATGCCGCAAGGGCGAAAGGAATCGCGGCTCCCCTAACGATTCAATCGAGGATTGCATTCAGGCGCCTACCGAAGAACAGCTCGTACCCGGTTGCAAGCGAGAATTGAACGACTTTAGACCTCGGCGCAGCTCAGGAGGCAGATGTGTAGCGACACCCATGCACTGGCATTGATACCGCTTCGGGGTAGGAGCTCGAAATTTAGAAGACCAAAACGCCGGTCAATCTGCCTCAGTTCGGACGAATGGACCGTACGGTCCGCCGTATGGGCCATATGGCGGATAGGGTCCATAGGGAGCAGGAGCGGGAAATGCAGTGGGTCCATATGGCCCAAACCGATAAACCCGGCGAACGGGAGGAC
>JAFAVN010000218.1 GCA_019242435.1 Verrucomicrobiota bacterium
CAGGACGAAGATCTGAGAAGTGATCGACAGGTTCACGGCCAGGTGTCGGCTTCTTCGGCAGAGTCGCGAGGAAGTCATAGTAAGCTACGGCCCGAGGGCGCACCTGTCCCGGTTCGATCGGTAATTTCGTGTATTGGCATGGCGCAATCCGCTTCAGCAGATATTCGACAAAACTGGAGCAATCGAGATCGAATATGCCAGCCGCTTGATCCACATGGGTCTTGTGCTGATAATGGGTCTCCTTGGCTGACCGAACAGCCTCTTCAGCAACGTCGGTTAGGGTTTGACCGAACGAAGAGGAAATTAGTGCGACCAGAGCAAGGCAGACGCACAAGTATTCCGAGTAATTTTTTCTCATCGCGATTGTATCCTGCAATACGCATTGCATTAGCCGAATCTGCATACCCCGCGGTTAAGAATAATTAGCGTTAAGTGCAACTTTCCAAAAATAAACAGGAAACGTGCTTTCCTGGCGCGAGGCCGTTGCCAAACCGCATTCTCCTGATGATTACGCAAGAGCTGTCAATTCCTCTCAGACGCTAGGAACCCTTGGCTTACTAGCCACCGATGAAACAGATCAGGCCAAGTTTGTTCTTCGGGAATATTAGCGGCTAAACCCGCGCCATGGACTCCATGCGCGAAGAAGTGTACGTCTGCAGGAATGTGGGCAGCCCGGAGCGCCTGGGCGAAAATGACGCTGTTTTGAGGACTGATTCGTTTGTCGTCCATGCTTTCAAAGAGAAATACCGGAGGGGTATTCCGCGTAATGTTATCCTGTGCGGACAAATATTCTTCCAGACCGTCCAACTCATCACTGTGGTACCCGTAAAGTAGATGGGAAAGGGAACTTGGTGAGGCAAACTGTCTCGGGATCATTGAGATCACCGGGTAGCCGAGACCGAGAAAGTCCGGACGACCATTCATTGAATCGACGGCATCGTGCACCGGCAGGTTGAAGTCCGTAGCGGAATGAACTGCTAGAGTGCTAGCTAAGTGCCCCCCTGCGGAAAAGCCGAAAACTCCGACCCGGCTGGAATCGACGCCGTAATCTTTGGCGCGATAGCGGATCAGCTTCAGCGCCCGCTGCCCATCCCACATCGGAACTGGATACCGATAGCTCCCATCAGACTGAACCAAGCGATAATACAACACAAAGGTAGTCAGTCCCAATTTGCGCGAAAAGTAGGCGGCGACGGGAGCCTGTTCTTTCCTGTCGGTTAGACGATCGTAACCCCCTCCCGGAATTAACAGGATGGCAGGTCGAAACACTTGGCTTGCTTCCGGTGCTGAATAAATACGAAGGAACGGGATGTCGCGGCAAGGGTCATCTCCCGAGGAGCCCGGGGCTCTGGCTTCCCAAAGCTTGATCTCATTTGGGTTGGATGGGTTGTAGCAGTTGGTTGTAGTTTCGCTGGACAAAGATTTGTCCTTCACTGCCTCGTCGGCCCCTTTGGCCGCAGAACGCTGAAAAGGCAAAAGAGCTAAAACCAGTGCGGCAAGGATGATGGAATGGCAAAGCATTTTCGAGAAGGATACCAGTTCAACCGCCTCGGACTCACAATAACGAAGCTCAAATTCTCGGCATGTACTTTCGCCGGAAAAACGGGCACGCTGTTTTCGGTTTTCTTTAATGTATTAACCACGGAACTGTGGACCCTGCCTCAAACCCGCCGGTCCGAGAAAGCCTTCAGGGCTCGGGTGTTCAGTTTTGAGTTGCGCCGACAGGAAAACTTAATGCGGAACAAGCGATGATAAGGTCGCGAGAATCGATTCGAGCAGCAGATGGACCAGAAACCGGTACTCGATGCAGGCTTGTAAAACCGAACCTCATTGGCCGCAGCTGGTTTTGAGAACGCGCACGATTCGTGGGCGGCCTCACCGGTCCATGGGCTTCGTAATATGCGGTTCCTTCAGATAAATCGGTTCGACACTCTCGGTATAACTGCTCTCCCGATGGACCAGCCACCGCGCCTCCGGAATTAGAACCTCCGCTTCTGACAGTTCGGCAATTCTGCTAGTCACAAACAGTTGCTGAGTATCAATCTTTCCTACCTGCTGGAGCACTTCTTCCCGGGGTATCAGCCGGGGTAAATCAGACATAACTCCGTTCCGGATATCGGCCAGGAACAGCGTACCGCGACGAGCATCACCTATAACTACATAATTCAGTCCGGGATACCCGAGAACTGAGGGACATCCAAATGCCCGGCACCCAAGAGCGAGTTTCATTCCGAGCACGGTCGCGACGGCTACGCGGAGGCCCGTATAAGAACCTGGACCGATCCCCACGATGATCTCGTCGGGTTTTCCCGCTGACTCTGTAACTGCCTCTACGCAAACCGCCAGCTCCGCTGCCCCCCGAAAATATTGGTCCAGCATAATCACTCCATCCTTGGCAACCACCAGGGTGCCTGTTGCTCCCGAATTCTCGATGATTAATCGGTTCACCAACAGATCATTCGTTTATTGTTTTCACCGATTGAGATATCAACCCAGATTGCATCCGCAGGAATCAGCTCCGGAAACCGGTTCGCCCATTCAATCGCGCAAACGCCGGGCTCAGCCAAGTAATCATCGAATCCTATTAACTCTAATTCCTGCCCGTTGGTGAGCCGGTAAAAGTCCATATGAAATAGAGGCAGCCGTCCGCCGCGGTATTCGTGAATCAAAGTGAAAGTCGGGCTGGTCACCTGAGCCGGCGAACCGAGACCAGCCGCCAGACCCTTCACAAATTCGGTTTTTCCGCTCCCGAGATCGCCAGTAAGCGCAACCAAGGAGCCCGGTGCCAGCCCGGCGGCGAATTCAGCGGCGACCGCACGCGTCTCTTCAGCGCTTTTTACGATCTGTTTCACCCCCTGAAATGGTCGTATCCCGACTGAGCAAACGCGTCCCCATTCCCTTGAGTTAGCCGGCCAATACAAGTCAGCGGCAAGTTCGGGAACACCTGTTTCCAGGAGTTCTCCAAGGTTTGGGCGACATCGGTTCCTATGGCAAATAACAACTCGTAGTCCTCGCCGTCGGCTAAGGCTG
>JAFAVN010000059.1 GCA_019242435.1 Verrucomicrobiota bacterium
AATCTGCGGTTTGTGGCCGTGGGCAGTCGAGCGCAGTTTTCCGCCATGAACCGGGCGATCGAAATGAACCGGCTAAAGCCAGTGATTGACCGGGTGTTTTCGTTCGACGAAGCCGTTGATGCCTTCCGCTATTACCAAGCCGGCCAGTTTTTCGGTAAGATCGTGATCAAGCATTAGCGCTCCACGGGTTCCGACCCAATCCACCGGCCTCCTAGCTCCTAGATTCCAGCTCCCAGCTCCTTCCCCTATAACGTTTCAGTTCAAACGATTCACATTGACCAGGGTAGAGCCGTGATCTAGCCTCGATCGCTATCGCGAGAAGCATTCCTCCCGGTCCTCGAGGATCGTACGTTGGAAGGGGGCCCGCAGGGAGATTCTCGCTTGACGGGTTCGAAGCCTAAGCTATAGCAAGTTGAGAAAATTGGTCTGACCAGTTCGAGGACCGAAATTAATAGCCAGGACGGACACCCCCCGAAACTAACTATGAATAAAACCCCCTGTGTTGCGGCTTTGCTGGCTGCAGTTACCAGCGTCGCTCTCATTGGTTCGGCCCACGCCGATACCAAGAGCATGCGTATCGCGTTTTCGAACAATTATGCGGGCAATTCCTGGCGGCAAGCCATGTTGAAAAGCTACGACATCGTAACTAAGAAAGCGGTTGCCGACGGCATTGTTGCCGCCGCCGATGTATTTACCACCGCGGACAAGGAGGTGCCGACGCAGGCTGCTCAAATCCAGAACCTGATTTTACAAGGTTACAACGCCATCGTGATCAACGCATCCTCCCCTGATGCTTTGAATGGCGCGATCAAACAGGCTACGGATGCCGGGATCGTCGTCGTGTCGTTTGATGGAATCGTGACCGAACCGAGCGCTTGGCGGGTGGTAGTCGACTTTAAAGATTATGGTAAACAGGAGGTCGTTCAGCTGGCTAAATGGGTTAAGGGCGGGAACCTATTGGAGATCCGCGGCCTTGCGGGCACCTCGATCGATGATGCTATTCACTCTGGAATTGCTGAAGGAGTCAAAGAACATCCCGAATTCAAAATCGTGAACAGCGTCGAAGGGGATTGGGATCAGACTACGGCCCAAAAAGCGATCGCCACCGTGCTCCCCTCGCTTCCTGAGATCGTTGGAATAGTTGACCAGGGCGGAGACGGGTACGGAGCCGCCCAAGCCTTTGCTGCGGCAGGGCGCAAGGAGCCAACCATTATTATGGGTAACCGGCAAGACGAGCTGGAATGGTGGAAAGAACAGAAAGCCAAAAATGGTTATACCACGTGGTCGGCGTCGATCGCTCCTGGCGTCTCCACTCTGGCGTTCTGGGTGGCCCAGCAAATACTGGATGGCCACAAGGATATCCCGCACGACCTTCTGGTTCCCTATCTGTCCTTCGATCAGGACAATTTCGAAGCTGCCCTAGCGACCATTCCGAAAGGTGGAGTAGCGAGTCACGAATACACGCTTGAAGAAGCCAAACAAGCAATCGCAAACAACTTGAAGCATTAGAGCGAATCCGGCAATCGCCAGACGTGCGTCAACCCCACGATGTGTCGCGGTGGCGAATAAGGTAGATGCCGGGTGTGGTCGGGCTGCTGTCGATCCGGCAGCCTGGCAACACCATGGCGTCTACCATGACGGCCACTTCTTAACCTGTAATGGACGAACATTCTGCAAACATCGTTGATCTGACTCACATCGAAAAGACTTTCGGCGCGGTACGCGCGCTCGCCGGAGTCGATTTAATGGTGAGCCGTGGCGAATGTGTCGGACTGGTAGGTCATAACGGTGCGGGAAAGTCGACTCTGATGAATATTCTGGCCGGCACGTTGGCGGCAGACGCCGGCGAGATAAGCATTGGCGGCAAACCCCAGAAACATTACTCGGTGGCCCAGGCTCATAAGCTCGGGGTACGCTGTGTATTTCAGGAACTCTCTCTGTGTCCTAACCTCACCGTTGCCGAAAATGCGCGGGTGTTGCATCCGTCTATCGCAGGCTGGGGCTGGCGGAAGCAAGCCGGCCGCTTGATCAGGGAAAAGCTAGACGCAATTTTTCCGGATCACGGTATCAGTACCGACAGCATGGTCGGCGATTTGCCGATTGGTAAGCGGCAGATGATCGAGGTTGCCAGAGCTTTCACCGTGACCAAGGAGTCGGTGCGACTCGTGATTTTGGACGAACCAACTTCATCACTAGACAGTCATCGGGCTGGCCAGCTCTTAGCACATGTTCGGCGGGCGATCACGGACGGCGGGGCTTGCGTCTTGATTTCACATCTTCTGGGAGAAATTCTCGAATACACAGACCGGATAGTGGTGATGAGGGACGGGAAAGTGGTGGCTGCAGATCGCGCTGCCGCATTCAGCCGGGATCGGCTGGTGACAACCATGGGCGCAACCGCAGCCGGCAGAACCGGACGGGCAGATGCGGGAACGGTGGCTCGCGGTTCGACTCCAGTCCGGGTACGAGCACAGCCGGTCCGGCAATCGGACGGTTTTGAACTCGTGGCGCATCAAGGCGAGATCGTGGGTCTAGCTGGTCTAGCCGGACACGGGCAGACAGACCTTTTGCTCACTATTTTTAAAGCGGCAGCTCGCCGCACAGCCGGCGTCAAGATCAGTGATCCGGTGGCACTGATTGCCGGCGACCGTCAAAGCGATGGAATTTTCCCACTCTGGTCGATCGCTGAAAACATTGGGATCCGGTCAATCAAGAATCTGCGGCGAGGTCGACTGATTTCGCCGGACCTCGAGACCCGATTTGCCGAGTCCTGGCGAGACAAGATCAAAATACTAACTCCAGACCTGCGAAATAACATTCTTTCATTATCCGGCGGAAATCAGCAAAAGGCCCTGTTTGCACGCGCTCTTGGATCCGAAGCCAGGATCGTTTTAATGGACGACCCTATGAGAGGCGTCGACATCGGCACTAAGTTAGAAGTCTACGAACTCATTCGCTCTGAGGCCAGAGCAGGCCGGACTTTTTTGTGGTACACGACAGAGATGGAGGAGCTACAAAACTGCGATCATGTTTATGTCTTCCGCAACGGCCGCATCGTGGCCGATCTGCGCCGGGACGAATTAAGCGAGGAAAAAGTCATCCAATCCTCCTTTGAGGAGGCGATCCACTCATGACGTCGTTAGCCGGTGCGAGCACGCTCCGGGCGGTAGTAGCCGAAGTCAATACCCCGCGCCGGATTCTCCGGGCTATTTTGCCGGCCTTATCTCTGGCGTTAGTAGTCGCGGGGATCGCCTGGTTCAATCCGCGGGCCATCAGTTACTTTGGCATCAACCTGATGTTAAACCTGGGTATTCCGGTGGTTCTGGCAACGATCGCACAGATGTTCGTGATCACCGTCAACGAGCTGGACCTTTCGATTGGTAACTTTGTTAGTTTTGTGGGGTGTGTAGCCGCCATCTGGTTACGCGAAAATCCGGTCCTTGGCGTAGTCATCCTGATCGGATGTATCGGTCTCTACGCCCTGATGGGAGCGGTGATCTATCTCCGGAATGTGCCGTCTATTGTAGTTACGTTAGGAATGCTCTTTGTGTGGCAAGGACTGGCTGTGCTAGTCCTGCCGAGGCCGGGCGGCAAGGCGCCCGCTTGGCTCCATGACATCATGAATCTGCGCACTCCTTACGTGCCGTTCCCCATCGTGGCGGCAGTCGTCATTGCAGCGGTAGTGCATTTCGGGATCATGCAAAGCTCTTATGGCGCAATTTTGCGCGGTTCCGGGGGTAACCCAAA
Source organism: Verrucomicrobiota bacterium (assembly GCA_019242435.1). Lineage (GTDB taxonomy): Bacteria > Verrucomicrobiota > Verrucomicrobiia > Chthoniobacterales > JAFAMB01 > JAFAVN01. The sequence continues at coordinate 3,748 of JAFAVN010000059.1, forward strand.
CGCGATCGGACGGGCTGGTTGGTCGCTGCTCCGGACCAAAGTGGTTATGTTTCTGCTGGCGGGTATCTTTGGTGTTTTATCCGGGCTCTCCCTGATTGGCTTGACCACATCGGCAGACGCCAATATCGGCAAAGGATATACCCTTCTTTCGATTGCCGGGGTTATCCTTGGCGGAGGCGAATTCGTCGGCGGCCGTGTCTCCCCGATCGGGGCAGTGATTGGCGCTTTAACCCTGACTCTGGCGGGAACTTTACTGAACTTCATGCGGATCTCCCCGGATTGGCAAGTCGGCGCCGAAGGCGCGATCCTGATCATCGTTCTAGCCGCGAGAGCGTTAATTAACAGAGCAGGACCTGGTGTCCTGTCCCATAAATAGCTTGGCTTTCGGACGGAAAATGCATGTAAGCCCGACAGGGATAAAGGCCGTTGTTGCGTTGGTCGGGGGGATCAGCCCCGGATAAATTTAATCCAGAATGAGATCAAAAAAAGGACTCCGGATGACTCGTAGCTCTCCTTGGACTCCTCGAAACCCTTGAACTCCTTGAACTCCTTATTACGCCGTCTGCTTTCACAGCCCTGGGTCTGGTCCTATCTGGGCGCTCTGTTAGTTTGGCTGGCAGCCATCGTTTTTACCCATGGCTATGGCGCCGGAGGTATGATATCTGCCGGTCTCGCGCTCGCCGTTTTTTCGGTCATCACCGGGGTTGCTCAGATGTTCGTGATTACCCTCGGCCCGGGAAACGTTGATCTCTCGCTGCCGGCCAATATTGGGTTGGCTAGTGCGGTCGCCATGAAAGTAATGGGCGGCTCAGATTCATTGATCGCGCTCGGGCTGGGCGCTGCCTTGGTTTCCGGGATCGGTATCGGAGTAGGGAATTATCTACTGATTTGGTTGCTCCGGATCCCGCCGATCATTGCGACGTTGTCTGCCAGTTTCATTATTCAATCGATCGGTATCAGTTATGGGCGCGGTTTACAGATTAAGCCGCCTCCGGGTTTTGCCGAATTCACAACCGTCCAGCTTGCTGGAGTGCCGCTGTTAGCAATCGGAACGGTCGTTTTGACGCTTGGATTTGCCGTACTGCTGCATCGCACAATTTACGGGCGATCAGTCCTGGCGATCGGACAAAATCCCCGAGCGGCCTGGCTGGCTGGGATAGCCGTGGAACGAACTCGGTGCTTTACCTATCTTTTAAGCGGAGCGCTAGGGGGCATCTGCGGGGCATTGTTAGCCGGTTATTTCCGCGGTTCTTCTTTAGATATCGGGGATGAATACCTCTTGGCCTCTATCGCCTTAGTGGTCATCGGTGGAACTTCCGTGAGCGGTGGAAAAGCCAACGTTACCGGGTTGTGGGGCGCCGGACTTTTTCTGGTGCTCTTATTGACGATGCTCAACACCTTTGGAGTCAGTGCCGGGATTCGTTACGTGGTGACGGGGCTGGTTATCATCGGAGTTATTGTGGCTGCCGGCGGGGAGAAGGCCAGATGATGGTGGATTCGTGATTTGGGGTTTGTGATTAGTGGAGGTGGTGGCGGGCGCTGCTGCCCCCTTTGCGAAGCGTCTTGCGTCCTGGCAGTGTCAATTTCGGCGGCCCCTCCAGATGGGGATCCTTGACACCTGAGGCGTACAAAACCAATCTGCTATTATGAAACCGGGACGTTCTCGCCGGGACTTCATACGACGTACTCTGTTTGGAGGTGCGATTGCCGCTTTGGTCTCGCGGACCAGCTCGATGGGGGCCGACAGAACAGCCCAAGTCGATCGGAGAAAGCTGGGCCGCACCGGTGCCGAGGTTTCGATTCTCGGTCTCGGTTTGGGCGCGGCTTTCATGGATGCATTCGAAAATCGACTGGAAGCCGGGCATGCGTTGCTCGAGTCAGCGCTGGCCCGAGGCATTAACTATTGGGACACGGCTCGCGGCTACGGTCCAAGCGAAGGAATGATTGCACCGGTTTTAGTGCGGAACCGGAGCCGGGTATTTCTGGCCAGCAAAAGTGACTCACGGGATTACGAGGGTTTCAAACGCGACCTTGAGCGAAGCCTGCAGGTTCTGCAGACGAACTACATCGATTTATATCAGTTGCATGATTTAGGTCCCCAAGAATTGAACGACCTGGACGCGATTGAAGCTGGTGCTATACGAGCCGCGCGCGAAGCTAAAGAACAGAAGTTGATTCGTGCGTTTGGTGTCACGGGACATTCCCATCGCGGGATACTGATTGCGTGCATGCGCCGGTTTAATCCGGATACCGTGCTGACTACTTTCCTGGCGACCGAATCCGGAAAGGGCGCTTACGAGGAACTGTTGAGCGTCGCCCGCGCCCAACAAATGGGTGTGATTGCCATGAAGACCATCCGATACGGCCGCCGGACGAATCTGCCTCCGCCGGATCTTCTCCGTTACGCATTGAGTCTAAACGGCGTTCACACCGCGATCGTGGGTTTGGATAGTCTGAATCATCTGAACGAAGACGCAGCGGTAGCCACCGGCTTTAGAGCCTTGAAAGCGGCGAACCGTTACGAATTTCGGCAAAACGCAAGCCGGGCATTGGCTGGTTTAGTTCCACCGTGGGAAATGCCGGGATACGTGGACCGGAGAGATAAATCCTAAATTCTTTCCAACCCGTGAACGACGAGGCGGTCCCATGCCCCGAACAGTTAGTCCACAGCACGCCCCCGGCTGAACGGCCCCTGCTCATTTACGACGGAGATTGCGGATTTTGTGCTCGCTGGATAGCCAAATGGCAGCAAACAATTCGGGACAAAGTCGATATTGTTCCCTTTCAGTCGGCTGGCGCTCGCTTCAGCGAAGACATTCCGGTCCAATGTTTCCGTTCGGCCATGCGGTTGATTGAGCCTGATGGTAGAGTTTATAGCGGAGCCGAGGCAGTTCTCCGCGCGTTGAGCTATGGCGCCGCACCGGGCCGCAGTGGCAGCTACTGGTGTTATCAGCATGTACCGGGATTTGGGATAATCTGCAGAGCCTTTTATGACTGCGTGGCGAAGCATCGCGAGTTAGCCCTGGTACTGACCAGGGCGCTGTGGGGAAGAGAACTGCCCATCCGGTCAACCTATTATCGAGCCAGGCATATCTTTCTCAGAGGACTCGGGCTGGTTTATTTGATCGCTTTTGTCTCGTTTTGGGTTCAGGCGGATGGACTGGTCGGAGCCCAAGGAATTCTCCCGGTGGCGCCCTGGCTTGATCAGGTCAGGGAGCGGTTCGGGGTGGAGAGCTATTGGTTACTGCCCACACTTTGTTGGTTCAACGCCAGTGACTGGTTCTTACATCTACTTTGTGCTGTTGGAACGGGTCTCAGCGTACTTCTTATCTTTGAGATCGCTCCTGTTCTCTGTCTGGTTTTGGTATGGCTGATCTATCTGTCCCTCGCCGTTGCCGGTCAGACTTTCACCAATTTCCAATGGGACTATCTTCTGCTGGAAACCGGCTTTTTTAGCATCTTCCTGGCACCGTTGCGTTGGTGGCCATCAAGCGGTTTCGAAAGGCCTTTTTCACCATGGGCACATTTTCTTCTTCGGTGGCTTCTATTCCGGCTCATGTTCATGTCCGGCGTGGTGAAACTAAGTAGCGGCGATCCCTCCTGGTTAAACCTATCCGCGCTGCATTTTCACTATTGGACTCAGCCATTGCCAACTCCTCTGGCCTGGTGGGCAAACCAGTTGCCGGGCTGGTTTCAGGAAGCTTCTGTGCTCATGATGTTCATGATCGAGTTAGTTGCCCCGTTCCTATTGTTTTTTCCGCGACGCCTCCGTTTGCTCGGGGCAGCCAGTATCGCGACTTTTCAGATACTGATCGCGCTCACGGGGAATTACTGTTTTTTCAACCTGTTAACTATCATACTATGCGTCTTGGTTATTGATGATGCTGTCTGGCCTGTGCTGGGGCGAAAAAGGAGTGAACCTGTCCCGGTCCAGGGTGCTACTTGGTCGCCAAAATTGTTGATCCCGGTTACCGCCGTCGTCCTGCTCTTCAGTTGGCCATTGCTTTGGGAATCCTTTTTTCCCGAGGCGGATTGGCCCCCGCTCCTTGGCACCGCCTACGCCTATATAGAGCGGTTTCGGTCACTGAACAGTTACGGTTTGTTTCGAGTAATGACCACCAGCCGTCCTGAAATCGAAATTGAGGGGAGCCGCGACGGGGTTAGTTGGCAGCCGTATACCTTTAAATATAAAATAGATGATCCGCACATCGCACCCCCGATCGTGGCGCCGCATCAACCGCGAGTAGATTGGCAAATGTGGTTTGCCGCGTTGAGCGAGGTGCAGGCAGAGCCGTGGTTCACGAATTTTCTGGCACGGCTGCTGCAAGGTTCCCCTCCGGTTCTGCGACTCCTGAAAACAAATCCGTTTCCAGATTCGCCGCCACGGTATATCCGCGCCAAGCTATTCGAGTATCGTTTCACAACTGCGGAAGAGAAAAAGAAAACCGGCGCTTGGTGGAACCGGGAAGAGAAAGGATTGTATTGTCCGGTCCTGAGCTTGCGCGAGGGGAGTGATCTTGTGCACTAAAACCCCGGCGGCCGCAGATGATAAAAGCCCGAGGCGAGTTGGTACGCGCGTGCAAATGCTAATAGGTTTGCATCCTGGTATAAATTCCCAAGAAAGGTAATACTCAAGGGTGTACCAGGGCCGCCGATGCTGTCATCATCGCCGGTATCAATTGCCGGCGGTTTGGGCGCGTCCTGCCCTCTGATTCCATTTGGAACGATCACGGCTGGATGACCCGTGAGATTTGTCATGGTTAGTTGGGTGCTTGAATTGGACGGCGCAACGATTACATCCACTTTCGAGAACAGTGCTCCCATGGCCTGCATCAACTTGGTGCGAGATCGATTCGCTTGAATGTAATCGACGGCTGGAAAAAATCGGGCGACTCGAAAGGTATTGGGCCAATCTTCAGGACCCTGTTCGGTCAGGAGATTATCGCGTCCGGTCAGGGTCAAATCATCAAAGGCGGCGGCAGCTTCGGCCGTGAGCAGTTGGGCGATGGCATGCACCGGATAAGCCGGGAGCTCGACCGATTGCAGGTCGATACCCATTTTGCGCAGTCGATCGAGCGCCGCTAAATCGTACTGGCGATCATAATCTGCTCGAAGCCGGGCAGCGGATCGATCATCCTTTTGGGCTTCCCATTCTTTTAGCTCCTCGCGCGTGGCGTTCTCGGGTGGCTTATCCTCTTTGGTTGGCGAAAACTCACTTCTGGCGTAGCCCACGCGAAGCGTTCGCCAATCGAATCTTGCGTCCCAGGAGAACGGAGCAGCTTGTACGGTCAAGTCTGAGCCGTCCGGTCCGTAGATTGCCTGCATCACCAAAGCGCAGTCTTCAACTGAACGGCAAATCGGTCCCAGTTTATCCATGGTCCACGCCAGCGCCATGGCGCCTGTGCGCGGAACAAAACCGAAGGTCGGCCGGTATCCGCTAGTGCCGCAACGAGTGGAGGGCGAAGAGATCGATCCTAAAGTTTCGGACCCGATAGCAAAACCTACGCAACCTGAAGCTGCGGCTGAAGCCGAACCGGCTGAAGAGCCGCTCGATCCTTGGTTGACGTTCCAGGGATTACGAGTCCGGCCGCCAAACCATTTGTCACCCATCGCCAAAGCGCCCAGCGTGAGTTTCGCAACCAGAATGGCTCCGGCCGAATCGAGCCGCTTCACCACCGCTGCGTCCTCATCGATCGTCTGATGCTCGAAGCCACCTGCCCCCCACGTAGTCGGATAATTTTTCACAGCCAATAGGTCTTTAGCGCCCCAGGGGATCCCATGTAGCGAGCCCCGATATCGGCCGGCGGCGATGTCCCGGTCGGCTTCTTTGGCCTGTGCTTCAGCCCGGTCCTCTGTCAGAGTGACCACGAAATGCAACCGGGGATCGAACCGTTTCAGCCGGGCCAAATACATCTCGGTCAAGTCGACTGCGGAGACTTTCTGGCGTTTCAGCAATTCGCTTAGCTCACGGACATTGCTGTAAGCCAGTTGCTCAAGATCCTTCGGTACTTCCGAGTCAGCGATGGCTGGAGCATCACTGATGGCCGTCTCGTTCCGAACCGGTTTCGCCTCGCCGGAAAAAGTGGCAGCCAGTAGAGGATCAAACCGATAAGCTGGGGGAGTACTGTTAGTCAGGTTGACTTTGCGGACCGCGCGAATACCGCGGAGTTGCTGATTGAGTTTCACTCGCATGGCCGCCTTCTGCGCAGGTGAAATAGTGATTCCCGCTAAGAATGCCGCTCGATCGATCATAGTGTCATCGATTTCCATCATCGGGGTTTGACCCGCTAGCGAACAAAGCGCCCCGGCAAAAAAGCTTGAAGTCACACCAACACCGGCGCAGATCCCCAAGAATCGGCGCCGGCTAGCGCGAGTGAATGGATCGTTCATAAGCCTCAGGTCTGTTGTAATGCCTTCCACCCAAGGCGCAAGCAGGAAGGGAGGAAGGGAGCGACGGCGAAATGGAGAGGTGGAGAGGTGGAGAGGTGGAGTGATGGTTTATTGGGAATCTGTGTGGCGGATACTTTGAGCCTTAATCTCTGGCGGTTCGAGTCGACGATTGGTAGAATGTATCGCGAAATTTTTCCCATCGTTTGATCATTGCGTTCTCCAGTACTCTCTCTTCCCTTGCTATTTCCTATCTGCTAGTACTCTCTTTTCGGTAGCCGTGAACACCATCTACATCCTAAACGGTCCTAACTTGAACTTGCTAGGGACAAGGGAGCCGGAGATTTATGGGAAAACGACTTTGGCTGATATCGAGCAAATGTGCCAGGATTTTGGCGCTAGCCGCGCTCTGGCAATTCAATTTCTACAGACGAACCACGAAGGCCAATTGGTGGATTGGATTCAAGAAGCGGCTCAGAAAGCTCAGGGGCTTCTCATCAATCCGGCTGCGTACAGCCATACTTCTCTCGCCGTTCGGGATGCCTTAAGCGCTTGTCAGATCCCGGTGGTAGAAGTGCATCTGTCCAATATTCATCGTCGAGAACCGTTCCGGCATCTTTCTTATGTATCTCAAGTAGCGACCGGCATTATCTGCGGCTTCGGCGCTGATGGTTATCTGCTGGGATTACAGGCCCTGCTGTGTTTGTTGGGGAACGAGCGAGGGCCTAGGAGGTCGTAAGCCGCTCGACCGAGCAAAATTGATGCGTCTGACGCGCGGGCACTTTCTCGCTCAGGCGCCGTACTGGTTTGAGGACCGCCGTCATTTTCGGAACCGAGCCAATTAGTTCAGATCAGGGAGTGAAGGTGCTGAACGTAACCGGGTCGGGAGTAAGGGGTGATTCTTTTAATTTTTGAAGTTTTCCCCCTGGCTTTCGGTACGAGGCAGTACCAATCATTCGGTACAAGTTTTATCATATCGCTCCGGTGGCGTCGGCCACCGCGACCGGTTCTTTCTTGCTTGCAGACAACTGAATGGCTCGAAGAGTTTGGATCGCGGCAAAACCGTCTTCGGCACTAGCAGCCGGAAAATCATCTTTGCCGCGAATGGCATCAGCAAAGGACTCAACCTGCAATCGAAAAAAATGAGCATCTTCACCGAGCGGCCGTTTGAATTGGCCGTCTCGGAGCGAAAAACATTCGACTTCTGCGGACCGCAGATACCAGGGATTGAAGATCTTTCCTACGACCGTGCCAAATTCCCCATATACTTGAAAGCCTTCATGCCAGCCCATGCGAACAGCCAGAGTCAGATCGAGATGACCGACGCTGCCGTCCTCAAATTCGATGGCCACAAACCAACAATGGGCATCATACTTCTGCACGAAGTTAGCGTTCACTCGCGCGATCTCCCCACCCAGAAATCGGGCCGTATCGATAAGGTGACTACCGTGGCCTAGAAGATAGTAGGATTGGCGGTTAGCTTTCGGGTTTCCTTCGGGGCGCTTGGCGTTAGCGCTCTTGAGGATCAGTGGCTGTAAGTTGCCCGTCTCAGTATATCTAGAGGTCGAGTCGCAATACCAGGCTTTGAGTGCAAGGCGCGTTCCCATCTCCTGCTCAATAAAGCGACGAGCGAATGCGATACCAGGATCGAACCTCTTCATGCAACCAACGCGGACGACTAGTTCCGGGGCAGCACGCTTCACCTTGAGTAGATCGGCACATTCCTCAACACTTACTCCAAGCGGCTTTTCAACTAACACGTGTTTACCGGCTTTGATGGCCTCAATTGCTGCCGAAACGTGAAACTGATCGGCGATACCAATGATTACGGCTTCTACTTTGGGATCGCCGAGCATTTCATCATACTGACGATAGGCCACTTCTGGGTCCCAGACTTGCGTCATGCGGGTGCGCAAGTCGTCGGCCGCATCGCAAATGGCGTATAGCCGTGCGTTTTTAGCTTTTTGACAACTCTCGAAATGCGCGGCTTGGGAAATCATTCCGCATCCCAGCACCCCGATCCGAACTGGGTCAGATGTCTGTTTCATTTGCTTTCAATTATGGTGTAGCAGACGCCCGACATCCCGGTGTTAGCCGGCTTCGACGGATTTGTTGACACAATTCTCCACGCAAGTTCGGTTTTGCAGAAGGGGCTACTCGTTGGCACTCCGTTGGCCGTCCAGAACACGCACCGAGTCGGCACTGCGTGCGCCGGCGGACGACAGTCGCAGCAGGCTAAGTGCGGCGCCAAAAACGGCAACGGCGGCGCCGACCAGAAGGGCGATCTGCGTTCCGGCCACCGAATAGCGGGCCAGAAGCAGCGCCACTAGCGCCGCGCCGATCGTCTGGCCAAGCAACCGCGCCGTGCCCAGCATGCCGCTAGCTCCACCGCTACGCTCACGCGGCGCTGCCGCGATCATCGTGCGGTTGTTAGGCGCCTGGAACAGGCCAAAGCCGGCACCGCTGAGCGCCATGCGCCACACCACGTCCAAGGTCACCGGGTGTTGGGGCAGAAACGCGAGCGCGCCTAGTCCTGCCGCGAATAGCAGAAGTCCGATGCCACCCAGAATGCCGGCAGGATAACGCTCAACCAAGCGGCCCGCTACAGGCGCCACAAAGGCGATTGCGATCGGCCAAGGCGTAATCAACAACCCAATCTCCACCGCTGAATATCCAAAATGGTCATATAGATAGAAAGGCAGTGCGACCAATGCCAGCATCTGGGCACAGAAAGACGCAATCGAGGTGCAGATCGACAGGGTGAAAATGGGGATGCGCAGCAGATCGACCGGCAGGATCGGCGAAGCCACGG
>JAFAVN010000063.1 GCA_019242435.1 Verrucomicrobiota bacterium
TGTGAAGTACCTTTTGAGCCCGGCCTCGTACTCGTCTCGAACTTGCAACCGGAGAGAGGGGACCGCCTCGCGATGACCGATCAGTTCAAAAAGATCTGTACTCCTGGTTCTGCCCACAACAGCCACTCGATCGATATACCGCCATTCGAAGGAATCACCGGCTTCGTCTTTCGTGTCCCGGCTTGTCAGGATGGTGGTGCCGTACACTTTGTTTAGGCCTTCCAACCGGCTGGCTAAATTTACGGCGTCCCCAATTACGGAGTAAGACAGGCGTTGTCGCGTCCCGATGTTACCAACGAGCACTTCGCCGGTGTGGAGCCCGATCCGGGTTCGGAAGACCGGGCGGCCAAGCGCTCCCTTCACCTCTCTTTCAGAAAGCTTGCTCACAATCTCAAGGGCAGCATTGCACGCGACTTCCGCGTGGTGTTCAATTGTTGCTGGGGCATTGAAAAACGCCACAATACCGTCACCGACAAACTTGTCGAGAGTGCCGCCGAAGCGTTCCACCAGAGTATCTGTTACCAGCTCGAAATATTCTCCGAGTTCGGTGAATACCTCGGTTGGGCTAAGATTTTCGCTTGTTTTTGTGAAACCGGCGACGTCGGAGAAAAACAGGGTCAACCGGCGCAGTGCACCGCCGCGAGCGGCATCCTGCTTTTGCAAGATCAGCTCCCGGACAACATCTCTGGGCACATACTTTGCGAAAGAACGAAGCCCGGCCTTCATCCGGTCGAAGGAATCACTGACGATCGCAATCTCGCGCACGCCGGAGGTGGGAGGCGGTACGTTGCTCAGCTCGAATTTTCCAACCCGTTCCAGATCACGGCTCAGCTCGGTTAAGGGAGTTGCCAGCTGATGCGACAGCCAGATAGCGAGCAACGTGCCGGCCGCCAGGGCGACCAGACCGACAATCGCCGTCAGGGTCAAGTTGTGTTTGGCCGAACCCAGGAATTCTCCCTCCGATCCAACCACCCCGGTCAAAAACGTGAGGCCACTGTTTAACGTGAATGGAGTGATCACCGACACATAAGAATCGCCATCTAGACGGAATGAGCGGATCGCAACGTGCCCGGCTGCCAACTGAAGCTGATCGGTCGCGTATAACTTGCGCGCGTATTCGACAAGGGCATCTTGCGGCAGGGAAGATTCAGCAGCAACCCCTAACGAATCGCCCGATAATGTATCCACGAAGAGCATCAGTTTTCGATCCTGGATCAATCGATTGAGGAAGACATCTATTTCGCTCGTGCTGAAATCGGCGGTGAAAACGCCTGCAACTCTTCCATCGGCAACGGCGGCCAAACACGCACTGATTCCCTTCCTGCCCTCGTCGAAGTTGTAGGGCGGCGTCCAAACGATCGTTCCCGGCGACGCGCTGGCCATCTGGTACCATGACTGCGTGCGTGGGTCGGATGGTGAGGTGTTCCGCGAAGGCAAAGGTGAGCGAGAGCCATCCAGATTCAGCTGGTATTCCTGCGGACGTCCGTTGGCAATGGCCGGATCGGAATGGTTAACGATGATCGCCCCCTCGCTGCTCCGCCAAGCGCCGATAAAGGCGCCGGTTTCCGCCTCGCTGAAGCTGAGCCAGCTGACGCTTTCTTCCTGGCGAAGCCGTTCCGCCAGAAACATTCCTAGTTGGTCGGGATCCGCCGGGCGAATTAAGCCCAAAGATGTCAGTTGGCTAAGCTCAGGCAGAATCCGGTCGGCAGGGTTCAGAATCCGGCTTACTTCCCGCGAAAGCGCCAGGCTTAGCAGGTTAAACTGGCGTTGGCGCATCTCATCGAGAGTGCGAGCGGAGTTAAAGTAACCAATTACCCCGATGGTTCCGACGGAGACCAGCAATGCACCCAGCACCAACTGCAAAATCGCGGTTCGAAACCCAATCGTCTGGCGTGGCTTCGCGATAGTGCCGGAGTTTTTCATTAGCCTGAATATCTCACACTCTTGGCAACATCTGTAAGCCTCGCACCAGAGAGTGTGAGATATTCAGGCTAGACCCGCAAGAGCTTCCCGTTTGGCGTTCGCGGCAGCTCACTGACCCTTGTGTAAGTGAGCGGTAACTGGCGAGGATCAAGCCGCAGCCTGAGAAAATCGAGCAATCCTGGGAACGCGTCGGCTTCCCCAACCAGCTCGGCTGCCAGAGCCCGGGTGGTTGGATCGATGAAAACCCGGCTTTCGCTGACCCCTGGGAACGTGTTGATGACCCTTTCGACCTCTTCACAAAAGAAATGAAGTCCGTTTACGTGCAGGCGATTTTTGCTGCGGCCCACCAGGCGCAAACATCCATCTTCGTCGATACTCGCAAAGTCGCCCGTAGCGTAACCGTATTTGCCTAGAATTTTGTGGCGAGGTCGCCATGGGGCTAAATAAGCATCCAGCAACCCAGGCCCGGCAACCTGCAGTTCCCCGATTTCTCCCGGTGGCACGCTCTTTTGGTTACTGTCCGTGAGCGCGACTCGATAGGCAGGCATCGGCGTTCCTACCGAATCAAGCTTGTCCGGTTGCTGATTCAACGTGAGCAGGCCGACTTCGATAATCCCCAGCGCGGCGTTAAGTCCTTTCCCGAAACGGTCTTGGAATCCTGACTGGATCGTCGGCGACAGCATGGTCGTGGTAGAAATCGCTAACCGGACGGAGCTCAAACCGCCGCTCAAGTTTTCGATCAGAGCAACGTAAGACTCAGGAGAGCCGTAGATAATCGTTGGCTGAAATTCCGAACTGACTCGAGCCAGGCTATCCGGGTTATCATCTTCGGTCACCAGGATCGTAGCACCCCGGGAAAGGTAAAGCAGGATTGAGACTACAAAATGATCGGACATTGGCAGCCGGAACCAGATCCTGTCTCGCGGAGAGATTTCCAGTACGGCATCTGCGACCTCTAACCGGTCACGAATGGTGTTGTGCCCCAGCAAAACACCTTTTCGTTTGCCGGTGGTGCCGGAAGTGAACCGGATGTAAGCCGGACTCGTCGCTTGATAGATGCGGTCTTGATCATCATCAACGAAACCGGCGAACGGATATCGCACCAGGCGCTTACCGCCGCCTAACATCCAATGGAGCTGTGCTGCTCCGATAATCCGGTCCGTTTCGGCTTGCGAGACGGTAATTCCGATGGGGGCAACCGCCAAGTCTGCCGATAAAATCGCCAATGCGTTAACCAGGAACTCTAAGCCCTCGGTGCATTGCAATCCGCAGCGATCATGCACGTGGCAACCTCTTGCCCGCAACCATTCTGCAATGCCCGTAACTTGGGCTAGCAGCTCCGAATAAGTCACTCGTTTCCCGGAGGCTGGGGAAGCAAATGCGAGCTGTTCCGGACG
>JAFAVN010000107.1 GCA_019242435.1 Verrucomicrobiota bacterium
GTAGTCAAAGATACCTCCGCAGTTCTCCCAGCCGGGTCTTAAGGTCTTCGATCTTGATGGCCTGAAAATCAACTTCCATAGATCCGATCTATTTTGCTTGAAACCGGGGGAGTGTAAAGGATGGAGGATTCGGCGGCGGGCGGGCCCCGCTAAGTTTAGCCTCTCCTGCGTAATGGCGTTTCCCCAACAGTCCGCGAGGGGCGCGACCTGTGAGGGCGGTTTTTGTCTGGGCCGAATGGCGGTTGGGGCAAACTCGGCTGGCGTAAATGGTATGCCGGCGTAAATGGTGTAATTTATTAATCCGTCCGCAGCCTAAATTCTGCTTCCATGGAGGTATCACCTGTTCAGTTGCTGATTTTTCAGCCCACTCCCTTTTGCAACCTTAATTGTACTTATTGTTACCTGCCTGACCGCCAGGATAAGCGAGTCATGGACGTGGATATCGTGAGAACCACTGTCCAGCGGTTGAAGGACGAACAACTCGTAGAGCCGGAGGTCAGCATCATTTGGCACGCCGGCGAACCCACTGTCGTTCGCCGCGAGCGTTATGCGGAGTATTTCTCAGCGATTAAGGAGGTCCTGGGAGACGATCACGAAATTGTGCACCATTTCCAAACCAACGGGACGTTGATCGATGATAAATGGTGCCACTTTATTAAGGAACACAACATCGCGGTGGGAGTCAGTATTGATGGGCCTGATTATATTCACGACCGCTCCAGAAAATCATGGGGCGGTCGTGGTACCCTGGATAAGACGTTGCGCGGGATTGCGGCGCTGCACAGACACAGCGTTGAGTTCCACACCATCTCGGTGATTGGTGAGCCTTCACTGGATTACGCCAAAGAGATTTACGAATTCCTGGTCTCGCTGAAGCCTTGCTTGCTTGCGTTTAACGTGGAGGAACAGGAGGGAATCCATGAGACCTCCAGCCTCACTAATCGTTCAGACCGGGTCGAGCGTTTCTTTCAGGAACTCTATGAGGTTGCCAGGGAACATGCGTTTGATCCCCCGGTCCGCGAATTTGAGAATGCCTGTGGCTCAATTGCTACCGGCGGCGGAAGCGAATTCAATACCCAGATTTTTCCGTACCGGATTTTAACGGTGTCGGTGGATGGCCTGTTCGCCACATTTTCACCTGAACTTCTGGGGATGACCTCAAAGGCCTATGGATCCTTGGAAATCGGAAATATCAAAACGGATTCGTTAAGAGCGGCACTCCGATCCCCGAAATACGAACAGCTGTTCTCGGCCATTTATTCCGGAGTTAAACGTTGTGAAAAAACGTGTGAATATTTCGAGGTTTGCGGCGGAGGCGCTCCGGCAAACAAATTGTTCGAGACCGGATCTTTCGACGTTGCTGAAACCAGGTTCTGCGAGCAATCCGTCAAAATCCCGGTTCGCATTGTGTTGAAAGACCTCGAGACCACGTTAGCGGGAAGGGGTAAGGCGTTTCCGGGTTTTCGACCTGGGGAGAAAGTGCGCCGGTTAGGGCCGTGGGATTTCTGATTCGGAGCATCTAGAAGCGAGGGTCTGGTTCCCTATCTTGGACAGGACACCAGATCCTAGCCTCAAAATCCTCAATCACCCGAAAACATTTCCTGGAGTTCTTTGACCTGATATCTGGATACGAATTCCCGAAACGACTCGTTGCGCGTCCGCTTGGCGAGGTACCGGTGCAGGACGCGTTCAAGTAAGGCTGGCAACTCCTGAAAAGGAATGCCGTGAAAGACTTCCCGGGCCAGAACTTCGTGCGGTCCACTAGTACCGCCAAAGAAGACATGATAACCGTCGGACTGCTCCCCTCCCAGGCTAACCTGAGTTCCCAACAAGCCGATGTCACCGATGTAATGCTGCGCGCAAGAGTGCGGGCACCCGGTGAGGTGGATGTTGATCGGGCGATCAAGAGAAACCCGCTTCTCCAGATATTTAACAAGCTCGACCGCCTGTCCCTTAGTGTTAGTGGCGGCAAACTTGCAGCCCGTATTCCCCGTACAGGCGATGACACCGCCGGCGATACTCGTTGCTTCATGGTGCAGCCCGACTCTTAGCAGGGCTCGTTTAACCGTCTCGACGTAAGCGTCCGGAATGTTCGGCACCAGCAAGTTCTGCCAGACCGTCAGGCGCAGCTCCCCAGTACCATAATTATCGGCCAGATCGGCAAGCCGGCGCATTTGCCGCGTGCGCATCCGGCCAACTGGAACGGAGACCCCGATGTAGTTGCGGCCTTTTTGCTTTTGTTTATACACCCCGAGATGGCCATGAGAAATTGGAGGATGAGCCGGAATGCAATCGGTAACTGGCATTCGCTGAAGAGGAAAAGCTAATTTTTTCTCGACCTCCTCTATGAACTTCGGGATGCCCCACTTATCAATGAGATATTTTAGCCGAGCTTTCCTGCGATCAGTTCTGTCTCCGTTCTCGGCAAACACCCGGATCATCGCTGCCGCCACCGCTACACTTTCCTCCAGCCGGACGAGAACGCCGGCATCGCCGGCGAACTGTGAGTGGCCGGTAATTCCAGCGAGTTGAACCCGGAAATAGACGCCCGGTGGCACCGGTTTGTTTTCACCCACTTTGACGGCTAAGAATCCGATGTCGTTGGTATCGGCTACCACACTGATAGCGCCCCCGCCGTCAAAGGCTATATTGAACTTTCTAGGAAGGTTATACAGATCCCGATTGTTCAGGATATAATAGTGCAACGCTTTGGCATAGGGCAGGGAATCAATCAGCTCGAAGGCATCGATTCCGGAGGTGGGGGTTGCGGTAATGTTACGGACGTTATCCACGCCGGAACCACGCGAGGTCATCCCGAGCTCCTGTAGTTTAAGCAGAACTTTCACCAGGTGCTTGGGCGCGATCTCTCGGATCTGGATATTAGCTCGAGTAGTAAGATCCGCATACCCGGCGCCCCAATCGTCGGCGATATTCGCTAACCCGCGCAGTTGAAGCCCGTTCAGCTGACCGCCTGGAACGCGGCACCGGAGCATGAACGAGTTTTGATTAGGCGCTACATAAAAAAGCCCATGATAGCGAAAGCGAAACGTGTCCGCCTTGTCCGGAAACCGGTTCTCTGTGGCATGAGCCAGCAATTTGTCCCAAATGTCTAGCCCGTGCTGTTCCAGTTTCCAGATTTCCTGCTCGCATAAATCTGAGACTGGTGTCCCAAACACAGTTTGTTCAGAGCTGCCCGCAGCCGCCGCTTCATTCTTCAGACCTGGTGCGCTGCTCGCCGTAATGAGGCCATCGGGCAGAGTGCCTACAAAGGGAGCGAATTTCCTGGCCGAGAGACCGGCAAAAAAGCCCTGTAAATACTCTTTCTGTTCGTCCGTAAATCCTTCAGTGACCACTTGAGAACTCATGCAATGATCGGCGCCCCCTTACCGGTGACGGCGCCATTAATTGGAGACGACCTCGAGAGGTGAAACATGATCCATAGCCGAAAGGCTTTTTGCCCTTCTACGGAGCCAGAATTATGCCGTTCGACCGGACGGCCCAGAGGAATCTGGGGGCGTCGAGTTTAAAAAATGGAATATGCACGGCGAGCAGCCGTCGTTCCGGTTCAGGGGCAATCTTTTTTGAACGCTCTGGTCAAAACGGGACAGCTTGGCAGGGAAGCGTCAGGATCGAGCCGTCCTGCTCGCTGCGGGCAAAACTCATCAGGGATCAAGGCTCGAATCGGCGAGAACAGATCCAGGAATTGTCTTAGCGCTAGGCGCGCTGAGATTCTCGCCCCACCAGGATCGGCCTGGTTCGAAGTTCCTTGTGAGCTGCTCAACAGCTTCGTCGCAGCGGCTCGAGATCAGGATCTACCAGAGCAGCCTCTTTGAACCGGACATCGATCGAGATTGCTTTGCCGAGGTGCAG
>JAFAVN010000226.1 GCA_019242435.1 Verrucomicrobiota bacterium
AAAAAGACCAGCTCCGTAGGAGCGATATCTGTTTGGAAAGGTTGGTTACCCTCGGGTGCATGGCCTTGATGCCGCTCTTAGCGGAGCCAACTCCGCAGAGGTTCGGCGAGCCTCAATAATCAATGAGCCGCGCCATACCGAAGCGGAGTCGGTTGACCGTATGTATGTTACAGTTTTAAAAAAGTTAGCTCCTACGGACCTGCTAAGCTTCCCAGCCATGAGTTTCGCGCACTGACACCATTGCATGCAAAATGGAATTCCAAGTTTCCGGCTTCAGCATCACCTCGTTAGAAAACATGCAACCATCCCAACAAATATGCCGGAACGCTTTGGTAAGATTTCCTTTTTCGTCTCGAAGCCAATAACCGGCGTCGCGAGCAATACTCAGCTTGCCGTTTGGGTCGTCTGGCAAACAGTGACGGCCGGTTTTATCGTGAGAACCGCTGCCTTTGACCGTGGCATCATTTTGCGCAACGTGGAAATCGAGAGTCCAAGGGCGCAGTGCGTTGGTCATGGTTTTTAACGCCTCCTGCAACCTGGCTTCATCCTTCCAGTCGAATCCAGACGGCAGAATCGCGTCTTCCGGGGCGTTATAACCCAGGGTGTAGAGGAGGGTATGGGCCATATCGGCCTGAAAACCGAGGGTCTGGGGACGGCCAACGAGCTCGAGTAACTCGATCATTCGCTTCCAGCTATGCATCCCGCCCCAGCAAATCTCGCCCTCGGCAGCGAGGCGTTCACCGTGATCTTCCGCAATCTGACAACACTCGCGAAAAGTGGCGGCAATCTTTTTTGAACCGTCCGGATCCTTAGCCCACGTCGCAGCGTCGGTTGCGGAATCGATACGAACAATCCCGTAGGGCCGGATCCCCAGCTCACGCAATGTTTTGCCGATCCGGCAAGCTTTGCTCACTTGCTCGAGAAAGCGATGCCGATCTTCCGAACTGCCCATGGCGGATCCGCCGCCGGTGGGTGGCCAGACCGGTGCAACCAATGACCCTACTACCAGATTTTTGGAGCCGATTTTTTCGGCAAGCTGTTTAATCTGGTCGCGGCTAGAATCAATGCTGATATGAGGGTCACATAAGAAGAGATCGACCCCTTCGAATCGGGCGCCGTCACTTGCCGCTGCTACGGTGAGGTTCAACATCGTATCCAGATCGATGAAGGGTTCTGAACCGGGCCCTTTTCCGACCAAGCCCGGCCACATCGCGTTATGCAATTTGGGAAAAGTATTCATGGCATGAGATGAAAATCGCCACCAAGACGGGGCCGTCTCTCTTACCTTTCCAGCCTTCGCCCGGCGAGAGATGGTTTGTTCGTTGGGAGGAGACCGAACATACTGGAATTCAATAGCAGATAGCAAATCGCAGATAGCAGAGCGTTGAAAAAGCAATGAGCGCTCCTGCGCCGGCGGGGGCTGCGTTTCATTTTAGCTCCTACCGGAGCCGGTCTTGGGCTCGGCTAAGAGGGGTCGAGGAACCACCTCATGTTCTTCCATAGGCCCTCGGCGGACTAGGCGCTAATGGGCCGCGGCTTCCGATCCCGCTGATCGCCAACTCACGAACGTTCCATCCGTTTTCGGTTCCCTACCTATTTCCAGAAATTCTACTATTTGCTCTCTGCTATCCCCTATCTGCTATTCTGTTCTCATGGCCGCCTTCGTTCTTCCCAATTTTTTTCGAATGCTGTTATAAATAGACCTGTCCCCCGACCCAGCGCGACCCACCCCCAACCAGAACAGTTATGAAAATCGGTATGAACCTGCTCCTCTGGGCTACCCACGTTACCGAGGAGCACTACCCCGACCTGGAACGAATCAAAGCCACCGGGTTTGACGGCGTCGAGATCCCGATCTTTACCGGAGACGACGCGCACTATCAAAACCTGCGTAAAAAGTTGGACGAACTGCAGCTGAAAGCGTCCGCGGTCACCGTAGTGCCTCCGGAGGCGAGCCCGATCAGCCCGGATCCGGCGATTCGAAAAGCAGCTACCCAACATTTAAAAACAATTGTTCGGCAGTCCGCGATTCTGGGGGCGGATATTTTGTGCGGGCCGTTCTATCAGGCTTTGGGTGTATTTTCGGGCGTCGGGCCGACCGAGGAAGAATTCGCGCGGGTAGCTGAGGTGCACCGGGAAGTGGCCGAAGAGGCGCAACGGCACGGGGTGGTGCTAGCTATTGAATTCTTGAACCGGTTTGAATGCTATTTCCTTAACACGATGGCGGCTGCCGCGGCCTACGTCCGCCGCGTTGGACACCCAAATTTCCAGGCGATGTTCGACACTTTTCACGCGAACATCGAAGAAGAGAACCTGGCAAAAGCTTTTGCCGAAAACGCGGCCGTCATTGCCCATGTTCATGTAGCCAATAACGACCGCGGAGTACCGGGCCGAGGCCACATTGATTTTCCCAGCATCTTTCAGGTCATGAAGGCGGCCGGCTACGATGGCTGGCTAACTATTGAGGCTTTTGGAAGAGCCCTTCCGGAGCTGGTAGAACCAACTCGGGTCTGGCGCGATTTCTTCAAACGCCCGGAAGAAGTGCTGACCGAAGGATATCAATTTGTCCGGGACACCTGGAACGCGGCTTAGGCCGAAAACTCAAGTGAAGTTCAGGCCGGCGCATGAGTGAGATCCTTCAACTAAGAAATATCTCGAAGACATTTCCAGGAGTACGAGCGTTGCAGAATATTTCGTTCGACCTGAATGAAGGCGAGGTACACTGCCTTTGCGGTGAGAACGGCGCCGGTAAATCGACTTTGATCAAGATCCTGTCCGGAGCCTATCAGCCGGATGAGGGCGGAGAAATCATCTTTGACGGAGCAAACGTAGTGCTCAACCCGCGTCTCGCCATGAAGATGGGCATCCAGACTATTTATCAGGAGCACGTCATCTTTGAGACACTGAACATTGTTGAGAACATCTTTACCGGGTCAGAGATCGCAAACCGCGGCATCCTGCAGAAGAACGAAATGCGGAAACAGACAGTTCAAGCGCTGCGGTATCTGAAAAGTGATCTGAGTCCGGACATGAAGATGAGTGAGCTCAGCAGCGGCCAGCAAAAGATCGTCGAAATCGCTAAGGGCCTAATCTTCAAGCGACGGGTAATTATCCTCGACGAACCGACGGCGTCTTTCTCCTCGGTCGAGATAGATAACCTTCTGGACATTATTCAAACGGTAAAAGAAAGCGGCCTCGGAATCATCTATATCTCTCATCACCTGGAAGAAGTCTTCAAGGTAGGAGACCGAGTGACCGTCCTGCGAGACGGACGAAAGGTCAGCACCTATTCATTGAATGGCTTAACCAAAACCACCTTGATTAAGGACATGGTAGGTCGAGATCCTTCCACCTTCTATCGTCGCGAAAAAGTGCCGATCGGTGAGACCGTCTTTGAGGCGAGAAATGTCACGGGCAATGGCGCAATAGATATTTCCTTCGTTCTCAGACGAGGTGAAATTCTCGGCATTGGCGGGATGGCCGGTTCCGGTCGTTCCGAGTTAATGAATGTTCTGTTTGGTAGTGCGCCCCTGGATTCCGGCGAGATTCTGGTTCACGGAAAAATCATCAAACGGCCGAGTCCCCGCACTTGCATCAAGCAGCGAATGTGTTTCATCACGGAAGATCGGCAGCACACCGGCCTTTTTTTGCCGCAGTCGATAGCGCGAAACGTGACGGTGGCGAATCTGGTCAATACGAAGCGATTTGTAGTCCGCGAGGCGGATGACGGCCGTATCGGCAACAAATTTGTGCAGTTGCTTAATATCAGGCCGAGTAATGCGCGAGCGAGGGTGGAAAATCTGTCTGGCGGTAACCAGCAAAAAGTAGTTCTCGCGAAATGGTTCAATACTAACGGCGAGATCTTTATTTTTGACGAACCCACCTGGGGTATCGACGTGGGTGCCAAACAAGAGATTTACAAAGTTATGGTTAATCTGCTCAAGGAAGGTAAGGCCATCATCATGGTCTCCTCGGACATGCCGGAAATTATTTCCATGAGTGACCGGGTCATTATCATGAAAAACGGACAAAAAATGGCCGAACTTACCGGCGAGGATATTTCGGAAGAGAACATTCTCACTTATTCGATTGGACACAGAGAAATATGAGCGAGCCGGAGAAACGAAAATCTCTATTCCAGCGACACGAGAACTTAAGGGTATTAGCGATCTTCATCGGTTTTGTGGCTGCCATTGTCCTTCTGCAACTAATAACCAACGGCACAAATCGATTCCCCACCTTCATTAGCCCAGTGAACCTGCTGAACATCCTGCAACAAGTAGGTGTTCCGGGAATTGTAGCTGTTGGTATGACCATGGTGATGATCTCCGGAGGGATTGATCTCTCGGTGGGGATGTTAGCCTCTCTCGTTTCGATCGTGACCGCGTCAGGTATATCAAAATGGAACCTGGGACTTTGGCCCTCCATAATGCTGGGAATCATGACCGCCGTGCTTCTTGAGAGCATTATGGGTTACATCATTTCCCGCACCAAGGTTGAACCTTTTATTATTACGCTCGGCGGAATGATCACTTTTCAGGGAATAGCGCTCCTGCTTTGCAATTCGCGTGAGGTGATTATGAAGGGCGAACTAAACTTTCTAAAGACTAACCTGATACAGGGAGCAAAGGATCCATTTAACCATCTTAACCTGATCATTCCGCCGTACGTCCTGATTTTCTTCCTGATAGCATTACTGGGCGGACTGCTTCTCAGCTATACGAAATACGGCCGCAGGGTCTATGCGGTCGGTACTAACCCTGAAGCCGCCTATCTAGCGGGTATCAACGTCCAGAACATGAAGCTGTCGGTGTACATCATTATGGGGTTCCTGGTTGGTATCGGTGCAGTTATGCTGCTGGCACGGGTTAACACCGGTATTATTACCCTTGGACAGGGTCTCGAGATTGACGCCATCGCGATGGTAGTTATCGGAGGCACCGCACTGAAGGGCGGTAAAGGGAATATTGTCGGCACTTTGATCGGCATCTTCTTTCTCGGCTCGATCGGCAACGCGATGAACATGCTGCGGCTTCCCTCAGAGGTGCAGTTCGTTGCTAAAGGCCTCGTGGTAATCATCGCCGTGTCGGCAGGTGACGTTTCAACCAGGATTTCCGGGTTCATACAAAGGAGGAAGGAGCTACGTTGGCGGGCAGAACAACGAGCAACCAAAGGAGAGAGCGTGGAATCTACCAAATAAATATAACAAGATGAAACAACGCATAAATAAACAATCAAAGGCAGTGCGGCGGCTGAAGTGTCTACCCGTGTTGTCCGTTGGTCTTACTGTTCTGTGGGCCGTTAGCGGTGTGGGTAGCAAGATGGCGGTAGCGGCAGAACCGAAACCTAAAGTTATCGGTTACTATATGGACGCGTCCGATGACTACTACAAGGCGGGTTTTCAGGTATTCAAGGCGCTGGCCAATAAACAAGGCTGGCAGGTACTTGACGTGGTGGGCCAGGGAACTGCGCCCGAGCAAATCGCCGCAGTTGAGAACTTTATCACTCAACAAGTAGATGCCATAGTAGTTGTTCAGAACTCGCCTCAGACCACTTCCGAGACTCTGAAAAAATGTCACGATGCCGGAATTCCGGAGTTTCATCTGACGCATAATCCTCCGAATGAGCCTGGCCTAGCCGGATTCGCCGGTTTCGACTGGGTTTATGACGGAGAACTGGCAGGCCAATCGGCCATGAAACACAACGTTAAAAAATTGATCATGATCGAAGGTAAGCTCGGCCAGGGCACCGCAGCCGGCCAGACTCAAGGTTTTCTTCAAGCCTACAAAAAGTCCGGTAAAGATATCGGTAACCTGCTGGAAAGCGTTGGGGTGCGCGGCGCCGGCGGAAAAGACCTGCAAGTGGTGTTCTGGGGCTCGGGAAATTGGTTTGCTGATCCTGCTAAAAAGGTAATGCAGGATGCGATCACATCGTTAGGCCCGGATGGATTTGACGGTGCCTACGTGCAGAACGACGAAATGATGACCGGTGCTCTGGAAGCGATGCAGGAGGCTGGCCTTGATCCCAGCAAGTACTGGCTCGGAGCCAGTAATGGTAAAGAGAAATCCTGGGATTGGGTGGCGAAAGGACTGACCACGATGGATGTCAACCAGTGCCCGACACTGGAGGCGGATATCTGCTTTCAACAGATGTCGGCCTACTTTGATAAAAAGCCGTACAAGAGAGCTGTCTTTGTGAATTTCTTACCGTTCGAGAAAGACACGCTAGATAAGTCCAAGTTGATCCCCTGGATCTTAGCTGACTATATGTCAAAGCGAGCGGCGAACGCGTTCATTTACGATATTAATAACGCAGTGTTCAGGGAGAATCCTTCGTACGCAGCTGAGCCGGCATCGAAGTGAGGGTGGCAAACGAGTTCGCGGAGTGGCAGGGGTTCAGGAAAAGCTTCTTGGCGCCGGTTGGTAGTGGCCGATCGGCGCCGCTGGACCGCGAAGCG
>JAFAVN010000230.1 GCA_019242435.1 Verrucomicrobiota bacterium
GAAAACAGCAAATTCGAAATCAGAATTGATTTCCAGATGACATAGCGACCCGTTAAAAATTCCTGCAACGATCCCTGCAAAACCCCGCGGACGAGAAATTCCTGAACTGGGGCCAAAACAACGTAAATGCCTAGCTCCAGCAGGTACGGCCCGTATGTCGGGTTCTGGCTTAACCTACCGCTAAACACGCTCAGATGGGAAAAAGCAGGATACAGAATCGCGATCCGCTTTACCGCTACCGCAAGCGCAAGGATTGGTAAGGTCCAAGTCATTGCTTCTCGAATTGCTGACCTCCAATTGGTCGCAGTAAGTCCGTAAAAATCGAACGACCGGCGCCCTCGTTTGTTAACAATCAGAATGGCCGGAACCACAATGCTGACTAACAGAGCTGCCGATATAAGAATGCTGATACTGATTTCCGAAACTAGTTTTACAGTGCAGCCAAGGACCAAGGCGTAAATGCACAAAATAATAAATACATTGACCAGGAAATGCCCCATCAATTCCCGAATCTTGCTTTGTTTGAGGGTCTCTTGCAGGGAAACCACTGTCACTTCGGTCGTATATCGTAATCGCTGACAAATCTCTTTTTGGGTATTCTCAACAATGACACGATAAATATTTTTGTGACTTTCATTCAATTCCTTCAACCTGGCTAAAGATAAGACATAGAATCTGCTGGGAACGAGTGTGCGCACCGAAGCGGACCGAGGTTGGTAGTCCAGTAGCGCCATTTCGCCAACAGAACTGCCCTTTTCCAGGATCGCGACCCGCTGAGGCCGCGCAGGATCTGGAGAACCACTTTTAACAATCTCCACTTGGCCTTCCAGGATCAGAAAAATCTGATCCGGTTTTTCGCCTTCCAACGCCACAAATTGTGCTTGCTGGAACTCAAGAATTTGCACTTGAGCAGCAATAACGAGCAATTCGGTAGAAGACAGACCCGTGAACAAAGGAAAGTTACCGAGTTCGTTTTTGGCAAGCCCAATGCATATTGGAGGGCGACCCATCGCGCTCCCGTCGATGTTGCTAGTGCAATTCATAGATAAACGCCGCCAACGCCGCAGAGGCGGCTATCCAAGGGACTTTAGGGATTCGCGGCACAGGTCCACATTTATATGTCGGAATCGGCCGACGCCATTGTACTTTAGGGCAACGAGCGCGTTGGAAGCGCGATTTGGGGCACAGCGGTTCGCCAAGCGATGGTTTTTCCCAGACCGATCGTTGACCCGCCCCCGAAGGACACCAAACAATCTGCATTCACCGCTCGCGGCCTTTACTGCTTGTTCGGTGACAGAAACGGGCGTATGCATGACGGCTCTGGAGAAGACTCCTGCCGTAAGTTGGCCGATCTTCTGCGCCAGGTCTTTCGCCTGGTCCGAATGTCCAGGGGTCGATAAGACCAACGCGCGAGAACATCCGAGCCGATCGATTTCTGCAGAAACTTGATCTCGGCTCCTCACTCCGAATAGGACACGCCCCGGGAGAATGTCGCAGGTAAAATCAGTCATCGGTTACATTTGTCCGACTTTCTCTTGTTAGATGTAGCGGGCATCCTGAGGCAATTACGGCTACTAATTCCCAGCCGCCTGATCTAACTCCTATCATCCAGATGGCCGAGACAGGACGAAATGTTCTTCGCGGCTTTACGCAAGACCGGTAGGAATTGTTGCGGCAATTGCGCCTTCGTTGTTCGTGCCGCCTGGGTACCGATGTTGATGGCCGCAACGGCTTTGCCTCCTCCGGCGAAAATTGGCACCGCTAACGACCGCAATCCGATCTCCAGTTCCTGGTCGATCAATGCAAAACCTTGTTTGGCGACCGTGTTTAGTTCTTTCCGTAAAGCCTCCGGCTCAACGATTGTCTTTTCTGTGAAACGATCAAACTTGGCGGTCTTCAAATATTGCTCCAGCGCTTCCGGTGGAAGATGCGCCAATAGCACTCTGCCCATGGAAGTGCAAAACGCCGGTAACCGGCTGCCAATCCCTAGCGATACGGACATGATGCGGTGCGTTTGAACTCGAGCTACATAGACAATTTCGTGTCCATCTAGCACCGAAGCAGAAGAAGATTCTTTGGTTTCTAATGTTACCTCTTCCAGAAATCTTTCCGCGAGTTTTGGCAGCGAAAATGACGAGAGATAAGCGAACCCGAGATCGAGAATTTTGGCAGTTAGCCGAAAATACTTTCCGTCGGTCGTGATATATCCCAGCTCTGCCAGTGTATACAAGAAGCGGCGCACCACGGCCCGCGCCAGCCCGGTCTTTTCTGCGACCTCGCTCAAAGTCATTGCGTCCGCTACCCGCATATTCGACGGGGCAACGCTGTCTCCGCTAGAGACGCCAAAAGCCTT
Source organism: Verrucomicrobiota bacterium (assembly GCA_019242435.1). Taxonomy (GTDB): domain Bacteria; phylum Verrucomicrobiota; class Verrucomicrobiia; order Chthoniobacterales; family JAFAMB01; genus JAFAVN01. The sequence goes on from JAFAVN010000230.1 coordinate 2,354, forward strand.
GATGATTGCTAGCCCTCTAGCCAGAGAGACAACGAAATCAGGTGAATCGGCAAAAGTAAGTGGGGCTGATGGCTTGGGCACTGGCGGTTAGAGTTAGGAAGGCATGATCGCCAAATCGTTCGGTATTCGAACGCTGTTGCTTCTTACCCAAAAGCTGAAGACGACGCAACTGGAAAACCGGGGCAGGCGTTGGGCCAAACATCTTGACATTACCAAGGGTTGGCGCTAGATTCCGCACAAGTGTTCGGTGTACGAACACGGCGCCTTTCGCTGTTATGTTATCCGGTGCCCCCAACACCACCGCCGCCGATATCACTCAGGCTGCTCTTCAGTCTTTCGATCAGACCCCTTACCCGCGCACCAAGCAACTGCTTCAAGCCGCAGTGAAGCATCTGCATGCCTTCGCGACCGAGGTGAACCTGACCACGAGCGAACTCATCAGGCTCGCCGGAATTTTAACTGCCGCCGGCAAAATCTCTGATGCTAGCCGGCACGAGTTTCTCCTCATGAGCGATGTGATGGGACTAACGATGGTCGTTGATTACAACACCAACGTGAAACCCGCCGGCGCTTTCGAGAGCAGCGTATTGGGTCCCTTCTATCGGGCGGATGCACCTTGGATCGAAATGGGCGGCGATA
>JAFAVN010000396.1 GCA_019242435.1 Verrucomicrobiota bacterium
CTGGGGTTTCTGGTTTCATCAACTTGGCCGGCCGGGAATTCCCATAGCCACTTCCGGATCGGGATTCTGGCCTGATGAATCAGCACAAATCGTCCTTCCGCAGTCATTGGGGCTACCACCACCGCCTTTTTTCGGCCGACAACGGTCCAGGGGCGGGGATGTTGGGTTCCAGGAATGGTGACGGTTTCTTCTCTTACCTCAATGTGCGGATTGCGAAAGACGATCTGGCTCTTGCCAACCACCCACTCGCCTTGATCATTCACGGAGTTTTGCGTCCCATCCTTCCAATTCGGCTGCAACATTTTTCGGTGAAGGGGCACCGATGGCGGTGCGCTTACCCATAGCAGAACGAAGTTGAAAGACGTCGTATAGATCTGCCTCGAAACTATGATTAAAACGGCGAAACTCTTCCAACGAGAGCTCTCTCAGCCCGCGCTGCTGTGTCTGGCCGTAGGCGACCAAGGCGCCGATCGCTTCGTGTGCTTGCCGGAAGGGAACGCCGCGCACTACCAGGTAGTCAGCCAGGTCGGTTGCCAGTAGGCCGGGATCATCTGCCGCTGCCTGCATCGTGCTAAAATCGAATTTCAACTCTCGTACCATAGCCGAATAAACCTCCAGGACGATTTTGACCTGGTCGAGCGAATCGAACACCGCCTCTTTGTCTTCCTGCAGGTCTCGATTGTAGGTCATCGGTATTCCCTTGAGAACGGTGAGCAGTGAAACCAGGTTGCCGATGAGCCGCCCGGTTTTGCCGCGGGTCAGCTCGCAAACATCCGGGTTCTTCTTCTGAGGCATCAGGCTCGACCCAGTACTGTAGGCATCGCTGATCCTGACAAATTTGAATTCGGAGGAAGCGAAAAGGATCAGGTCTTCACTCAATCGAGACAGGTGTAGGCCGACCATTGCGAGCACGAAAAGCATCTCCGCTGCGAAATCCCGGTCGCTGACCGCATCCATACTATTGTGTGTCACCTCAGGGAAATCGAGGAGTTCGGCTACGTAAGCCCGGTCGAGCGGAATCGTTGAACCGGCGATTGCACCTGAGCCTAGCGGCATCCGGTTGATTCGCTTACGGGCATCCGCCAAGCGTTCCTTGTCGCGTTCAAGCATTTCCACGTAGGCGAGCAAATGATGCGGCAGAAACACCGGCTGAGCGCGCTGCAGGTGGGTGTAACCAGGTAAAACAGCATCTGCATGTTGACGACCGGCTGCGACAAGGGCGCGTTGAAGTTCAATGAGCAAAGCGCGGATCACCGAGCATTCGTTGCGGAGATAAAGTCGCAAATCAAGTGCCACCTGGTCGTTTCTGCTCCGGGCGGTGTGAAGTTTTGCGCCGGCCGGTCCGATCCGTTCAGTGAGAGCCGCCTCGATATTCATATGAACGTCCTCCAGCTCAGGACGGAATTGGAAAGTACCAGCGACGATATCTTTCTCGATATCCAGCAACCCGGTTTCAATCTGGCCAAGCTCTTCATCGGTCAGGAGTCCGGCCTTATGTAGAGCTTTGGCGTGCGCGATCGAGCCCAGGATATCGAATTTAAACAGCCGCCAGTCAAATGAGACTGACTCAGACAATCGTTGCATTGCCGGTGCGGTCTCTTGCTGAAAACGTCCTCTCAACATGGCGGCAAGAAGCTAAGCTGGAGTTACGATGGTCGCCCAGGGAATTTTTTCAGTTGAGGTTACAGTCCGAAGGGGCTTGTCGGACTTTGTGCCGAAGGGACAGAACGATCGTAGCCAGGCACAAGTGCCTGGGGAAATGGGTGATTAGGAATCCGTGCCTTCAGGGCACGGTATGAGGTATTGGCCCTGAGTCTCAAATCCAGAGCGCCTTCCCTGATTAGAAAGCATGCATTCCTGGGGACCGATCGCACGACGGTAATTTTTCAGGCATTTCATGCCTGGCTACGATCGTACAGTCCCTCCGGGACAAAAATCCGTTAAACCGCCCCAGTACACCTAAACTGCCCCCTTACGCCCCTGTCAATTTTCTGATCTTCGGTGTGGGCGTTCCTTCCCAGGCCAGCTCGAAATGAGCGCTCTGGTGAACATCTTTGATGAGCGCAGGCCGGAAACAGGCGATGCACTGACCGCCGGGATGTCTGACGCTGCGATAAAGAATACCGTTTGAGCCCTGCTGAAGAAGCATGGCTGCCAGCTGTTGAGATCGCTGGTAACTATCAGCATCGTGGTACGGTACAAACTCGGGCTTAAGCGGGCGGACGTCGTGAAATTCGGCCCAGAAACGCGAGGCATATTCTCGGAATTGTATCCGGGTTTCGAAAACGCCGACTTCAGCCAGCTCTTTGGTCTTGTGATAAGCAACTTCTCTCTGAGCGGTCTCTAGCTGGAAAGACGCGTACCAGGCACCGCGATTGGAATCGTTAAAGCGGCCGCCGCCTGGTCTGGGATGGCAGAAGGCTGCCATCACCACCGTGGCATTCGGCCCGAAAACCCATTCGTCTTTTGGAATGGCATACAGAATACCGAGCTCATGCGAGACGCGGTCGTTGGTCCAGGCCTCAAGCTCGAATACGGCTTCCAGGTCTTCGGCCGAAGCCACCTGGTCCAGGATGCCAACCGGCGGATATCGGCTGGGAATCAGCCGGTGCGTTACATTGCCGTTTAAGCGAGTTAAACTAGGGGCCTGCATTTGTTATCCGGCAGCTGAACGAGGTAGTGCTTCGAAAGGCGCGGGGTCGAGGACGATTTAAAGATCAAGCCGCCGCGGCGCACTCCCGGTTTATGACTCAATGCACTAATTCCAACCGCCTCGCCTGCTATCGAGAAGTCGCCTTACCTTTTCTAGCCCGCCGATACCGGTGTTATTCATGAACTCCAGAGGCGATTTGCCGCCGAAGAGGGGGTTACTATTTGGCAGGTTCACCCATCGATCCGCGAAATCGGGGTAAAGAATGTGTAAAGCCTTGTAGATACCAATCACGAGCGAAATCCGTTGGAGCGCATCGTAGGCGAGCACGGGAACTTTGCCGTTGTGATAGTTGTACATCGTGGAGCGGGCCGGCCACCCGAGAAGCCCGCGTTCCTCTTCTAAACTGAGGTTCCAGGCGCGCCCGATATTGAGAAAAGTACGCATAGCCGGGCCTGAAAGCCGGGCCCGCACCTCGGGCTTGGCACGTTCAGCCAATGGGGTGACATAAAGATCCGACGTATCGGTTTCATCCTGGCGATCGATTTTTTGCATCCGAGCTTTGTCCAAGTTTGGAATACAATGGCATGTTTGGATGGTAATGTCCATTAATAGAATGTCCGCCCGACCTTGTTCTCGGCTGAGCGACGCGGAGTAGAGTAACCGAGTGATGGAGTGATGCGGCGTTGATTTCGGTAACGAGGAAGGATGGAAGGATGGAAGGATGGAAGGTTGGAAGGATGGAAGGTTGGAAGGATGGAAGGATGGAAGGTCGGAAGGACGGAAGGACGGAAGGACGGAAGGACGGAAGGCGGAAGGAGGGCTCGTGGACGGCGAGGACGAGTCCGGCGACCAACGACGAAATTCATAGCCAGTAGCTATTGTCGCTGACCCGGCAAATCAATCGGTGACCTTTGATCAAGGAATTCAATCGGCAGCAGAGGATTGTTCTCTGCCTCTATGGGTGTAATTTTTTAAAACAATTTTCCTTCAAAGCACCATGAAACCGGTCACCTGGCTGCGAAAGCACAGCAAGCGCGCAAACTTGACGCGCTTGTTGCTCAGGCC
>JAFAVN010000139.1 GCA_019242435.1 Verrucomicrobiota bacterium
TATCATCGAAATGGAGCCCAGTGGTCGGCTCGTCAAAAATTAACAGGTACCGTAGCTTTGACCGGTGATTCTCGGCAAGATGGCCGACCAGTTTCAAACGCTGGGACTCACCGCCGGAAAGAACGTTTACCGGCTGTCCGAGTCGAAGATACCCGAGACCAACCTTTTCGAGAAGGTAGAGCGGTCGCAGGAAATCGGGCGAGTGCAGCTTATCACCCAGGAAGACGATCGCTTCCGTCACAGTTAGTTCCAGTACGTCATGAATGGATTTGCCGGCTAATTCAATATCCAGGACGTGCGGCTGATACCGGCGACCTTCGCACTCTCCGCACCGGACATACTGGTCACTGAGAAACTGCATTTCTATTTTCTCATAGCCAAGTCCTCCGCACCTTTCGCATCGACCGTTCCCGGAATTGAACGAGAACGATCCGCTGGTCAATCCGGCCGCTCTCGCTTCCGGTAGGGCAGAGAAAAGGTCGCGAATCCGGTCGAAGACTCCGATGTAGACCGCTGGCGTAGATCGCGGCGACCGCGCTAAAGGCGATTGGTCGACCAGTATAACGTCATCGACTTTGTGTGCGCCGACGATGCGAGAGCAAAGGCCTGGGGCCTCCTCCCCCGGTTTTCCTTTGAGGACCAGTAAGTTCTCATAAAGCACTTGCTGGACGAGTGTGCTTTTTCCGGAGCCGGACACTCCGGTGACACAGCAGAAAACGCCCAGCGGAAACCGGACAGTAAGATCCTTGAGATTGTTTTCGCGGGCGCCGACTACCTGGATGAAATCGCTGGGACGTCGCCTTTGTTCAGGAGTAGGAATCGTTTTTTTCCCGGTCAAATAAGCGGCAGTAAGCGATTCAGGCAGGGCGCGGTCGATACTTTCCAGAGGTCCCTGATAGACGAGGCGCCCTCCTTTAGCGCCGCGGCCCGGTCCAATCTCAATGATGGAATCCGCAGACTGGATTACCGCTTCTTCGTGCTCAACTACGACCAGGGTATTTCCTTTGTCGCGTAACCCGCAGAGTACGGCGACGAGGCGATGGATGTCGCGAGGATGCAGCCCGATGCTGGGCTCGTCCAACACGAAAAGCGTATTTACCAGGGACGCGCCCAAACAGGTGGTCAGATTTACGCGCTGCAGCTCGCCGCCCGACAACGAGCGGGTCGAGCGATCCAATGTCAGATAACTGAGCCCAACCTCGATCAGATAGCGGACGCGTGACAGGATTTGCTCGAGCAGGATCTCAGAGGCGTGCCCGGCCGAGGTCGTTCTCGCCTGCAGCATGGTTTGGAACAACGTGTCGAGAGGCTGCTGTTGCAGCTCCGGCAAAGTGTACTTCTGATCGCCGGCAACCACTTTGAAATTCAAGGTCTCGGGCTTGAATCGCGTACCTTGGCAGGTACGGCACAACGTGTAACTGCGATAGCGGCTGAGAAAAACCCGGACGTGCATTTTGTAGGTGCGCGACTCCATCCAATCGAAGAAGCCGCGCACACCGTACCAGCCGCCGTTTTCCCAGATTTCTTCAGCAGTCAGATTCGGACTGCTATCTCCTTCGACTACCCATTCTTGGTCGGCTGCCGGCAGCTCTTCAAACGGGCAGTGGACATCAACTTCTCGCCTCACAGCACATTTGATGAGGTCCCGCTGGCATTCCTGCATTTGTCCGCTTTGGAAGGGCTTAACAACTCCACCGGCCAGGCTCAGGCTCCTGTCGGGCATAGCCCGGTTTAGATCGATTCCGATTGTGCGGCCGAATCCCCGGCAGGCAGGGCACGCACCTAAAGGATTGTTAAAAGAGAAAAGACCGGGAGAAGGCGGCCGAATATCAAGATCACAATACGGACAATGCCACCCCGTGGAAAACTTGTGTTCGACACGGTTATCCGCCTCAACAACACTGACTCGGCCTTTGCCGTATTTTAAGCCTTGTTCAATCGCTTCGGTTAATCGTGGCAGGCCGTTGGAGTCATCGAGGGTCAACCGGTCTTCAATCACCGGCACAATGCCGGGGACGCGTTCAACCGTTGGCGGCTCGTCCGTTCGTAAGGCTTTCCCGTTGAGCCATACCCGGAGAAATCCCTGCTGGTTAAGGAAAGAAAAGAAATCGGCCGGCGATGTTCCAGGCGGAGTGTTTATCCCGAAGCAGACCAAAACCTTCTTGCCCGAAAGCTGGCGAATCACCTGGCGGGCGATGCTCTCGGCGGTTTCGGGTAAAATTTCCCGGCCACACTCGGGGCAGAAGGCGCGCGCCAGCTGCGGCATCAGCAATTTTAAGTAATCATTGATCTCGGTGATTGTACCGACCGTAGATCGAGTCGTCCGAACTCGGTTGGCCTGCTCGATGGCGATGGCTGGAGGAATACCGCGGATCTCATCCACCAATGGTTTATCCATTCGGTCAAGGAATTGCCTGGTGTATGGGCTAAAGGTTTCGACGTAACGACGCTGCCCTTCCGCATAGATGGTATCGAAGGCGAGGCTGGATTTACCGCTTCCGCTCGGGCCGGTCACCACGTGCACGCGATTGAGTTCCAGATCGAGATCGACGCCCTGCAAATTGTTCTGGCGTGCACCCCGTATCACAATGGCAGACGAAGCCGGCGCGAAGTGTTTCCCCATAAGAAAGACGCGAATTTACCTCGCATCACTTAGAAATGCGCATGCATTTTTGAGTGGCGGGCCACAGAGCGAAAGGTAATCAGGCCTCCTGACAACAGTATGTCAGGAGGGTGGAAAAGCCGGCGCATCACTCGGCGCTATCATCGGCCAGAGACTTGGCACTCAAACCGGCAGCATCTCCCCTTCGGGTTGACTGCCGAATGGATGCACTCCCAGGTTCTTCCCGCTCGTAAATGGCGGCGATTTCGTCCGCGTATTTTTTGAGGATTTCTTTTCGTTTGAGTTTCAGGGTAGGAGTCAGTTCGCCGGTGGCGGTCGTCCACTCGTCGGTTAACAAAGCAAACTTTTTCACCTGGCTGTAGCGGCCAAAATTATGGTTGCACCTGTCGACCTCGGTTTGGATCAATTCCAAGACTTTGGGATGACTCACTATTTCGCTCTTCTCATCAAGGTGAATCCCATTAGATCTCAGCCACGCGGTCACGGTCTCGAACGCCGGCACCATGAGGGCCGCAGGAAATTTATGATTTTCGCCGACGACCATACATTGAGCAATGTAACGCGATTCTTTGAGCCGGTTTTCAACCTGCTGCGGCGCGATGTATTTGCCGCCGGAGGTCTTGAAAATTTCTTTCTTACGGTCGGTGATCTTGAGGAAGGGGCCATCCAGTTCACCGACATCTCCGGTATGCAACCATCCTTCCTCGTCGATGGCTTCTCGAGTCAAATCGGGTCGCCGGTAGTATCCCATCATCACATTGGGCCCGCGGTATAAGATCTCGCCGTCCTCCGCAATCTTCAGTTCGCCGCCTGGAATCACCGGTCCTACCGTTCCGACGCGGTGGAGGCTGGTCTTAGGCCGATTGACCGCAATGACCGGCGCGGCTTCGGTTGGGCCGTATCCTTCCCAGATACCGATACCGGCTGCCCAGAAGATGCGGGCCAATCGCGGCTGCAAAGCTGCTGAACCGGAGATAACGCCGGTCACTTTGCCGCCGAGAGCCGCCCGCCATTTTCGAAAAACCAGTAAATCAGCGATTCCGAATTGAAGCCGCTGGCGCCAGGGAGTGGGAGCGTCGGGGTCGAAATGAAGTGCTGCGTTCAACGCCCAGAAAAAAATGCGTCGCTGGCTGCCTGATAGTTTTTCCCCACGAGCCAGTATCCGTTCGTAAATTTTTTCCAACAGCCTGGGCACGGTACTGAAGGTATCTGGCCGTACCTCGCGCAGGTTTTCTCCGATAGTATCCAGGTTTTCTGCATAATAGATGGAGGTGCCCAGGTAGAGATAGAGATTCACCACTGTCCGCTCGTAAATATGACAAAGCGGCAGGAATGAAAGAGCGCGCTCGTGACCACAAGGCTGAAGGATCTGCGCTGAAGCGAGGCAGTTACTGACCAAGTTTGCGTGCGACAACATGACGCCTTTGGGCGTGCCGGTGGTGCCCGATGTGTAGATCAAGGTGGCGAGTTGCTCCGGCCGAACTGCTCCTTTTATCGCTGCTAGCTCGCGAGAGGCTGACGCATTCTCTAACCCAGCCTTTCCGCTATCAACCAAGTTTCTCCACCAGTTTGCCCCCGGGATCCGATCGTAAGTGTAAACCGTTTTTATGCCGGGTTGCTCGGCAACAATCGGCCGGATAAGATTCAGTAATCGCTCACTGGAGACTATAACCAGAACGGGTTGGGCCTCGGAAAGAATGAACCGATATTCGTCGGGAGAAATATTGGGATAAATGGGAAGGTGAACGGCTCCGATGGATAAGACTGCCAAATCGATGAAATTCCATTCGGGGCGATTATTCTCGGTCACATTGGCAATCCGATCTCCAGCTCGGATACCGGCCAGATGGAGGCCCCAGGCCAATTGGTCGACAGTTGACGCGACTTCATCAGTGCTGAACTTAATCCATTTTCCGTCCCGTTTATACGCCAGAGCGTCAGGTTTCGGGTAATGTGTTTGCTGGTAAGCCAGCAGATCGAAAACGCGAGTGGGAGTCGTCGATAACGGACTACTCATGAAAGAGCGAACTACCAAAACCGATAATGAGGCTCAAACCTTGTTCTTAGGTGCTTCTGTAAATTCGTTCCGAATGTGGACTTTGCAAGCAGGTAGAAGTCCGTTTGGCGTTCGGCATTCGGCGTTCCTATAGAGGTCGTATGGGACTTATGTGACCTATAGGACCTATATGACAGAGGACCGCAAAAGCTCGTGTCACCCATGGCCAACAGCAAACGGCCCTCATTGTTCCGGTTGCTGGATCGCTAATCCGGAGGAGAGGAGAGCCGAGACTTGTTCTTGTACGCGGTCGAGCTGGTCAAGCCGCAACTGCGGGTCGACGATCAAAAACACTTCCCCGTTCTTGGCATGCTCATAAATCAGGATTTTTTCTTCGCCGGTTTCCCGGACATCGACTGCCTTCAACGTCTTCTTTCGCTCGAGCATTGCGGCTAATACGTAGCGAGCATTGAGATGTTCCGGGCGGTCTTCCTGGATCAATCTGCGCAATAGAGCTTCTACTGATTCTCGTTGTATTGGTTCGGGCGGTGCCGGGGGCGGTGCTTGATAGGTAGATCTCCAAAACGAGAAAGGCTGAACCGTGTCTTTCAACTGCTGCCAAGTCGCCTCGGAGACATCTTCCCGGTGAAAGCCGTTCTTTTCTCGAAAGAGCAGGGTCCAAATGGTATCACCGTCCTGAAAAGGTGTTTGACTGCGTGAGCAAGCTCGACTGCGAGCCTTGATTTCCCATTCTGCGAACATCGTCATACATTGCTGTTCACGGTTCGAAGTTCAAGGTTCCAGGTTTCGGGTTTCGAGTTCGCATTTCCATAGCAATTGGATATTAGGACAAGCGTGAGACTTGAAACTCGGAACCAGGAACCCCGGAACTCGGAACTTCTAGAATGGATATGAGGCATTGGATCGGTCCCGGAGCGACGATTGGTGTTCTTGGTGGCGGGCAGCTAGGCAGAATGTTCGGTATTGCGGCGCGGAAGATGGGTTACCGCGTTCATACCTACGAAGCCACCCCGGACAGTCCGGCCGGCCAGATTTCCGACCGGGAATTTACCGGCTCCTATAACGACGAAGACGCGCTGAAAGAATTTGTTCGGTCGGTCGACGTGATCACCTTTGAATTCGAGAATATTCCCTCTTCAGTGATCGATCATCTCGCCCAAGAGAAGCCCGTTTATCCGCGTTCAGAAGTGCTGCACATCTGTCAGAATCGAGAGCGAGAGAAGACTTTCCTGGCAACAAACGGGTATCCGCATGTGCCTTTTCGCCTGGTCACTGGTGAACAGGACCTCCAGGTCGCTCTTTCGGCTCTCGAGGCGCCGGCGGTCCTGAAAACAGCTGATTTTGGATATGACGGCAAAGGGCAACAGAAAGTGGACGATTCCAAACAGGTCGATTTCTCGACTTTGGCTGGCAGGAAGGCGATCCTGGAGAAGTGGATCGACTTTGATGCCGAGCTATCGGTGGTTTGCGCCCGGGGCATCGGAGGTGAGCTATCCAATTTTACACCCGCGGAGAACGTTCATCGCCGGCATATTCTCGATCATTCGATTGTGCCGGCCCGGATCTCCGAAAGACTGCAGCGGCAGGCGATCGAGATCGCGACCTCTCTCGCCGGCGATCTGGATGTGGTCGGGCTTATCGCCGTTGAATTCTTTTTGACTAAGCAAGGCGAGCTTTTAGTAAACGAACTCGCACCGCGACCGCATAATTCCGGCCACTACACTTTCGATGCCTGCGTCACCAGCCAGTTCGAACAGCAGCTTCGGGCAGTCTGCGGATTACCGTTGGGCTCTTCTCATCTTCTTTCGCCAATTGTTATGGTGAATTTACTGGGTGATCTGTGGGTCGATGGCATGCCTCCAAACTGGTTGCCGGTTCTCCGACATCCAAACGCCAAGCTCCATATCTACGGCAAGACGGAAGGTCGACCGGGCAGAAAAATGGGGCATTATTGTGTGCTCAGTCCTACCGTCGAAAAGGCGCTGGCCGAGGCTTTAAAGATTAGAACCGAACTAGATGGTCAGACGCTCCGCTAAATCGATATTCGGAACACTTTTGCCGGCTCTAATTTTTGCCAGCTGTTCGCCTAATACGCAGACGGGCGCCTTTGGACTAAGTACTACTACCCTGACCCTTCACGGTAATCCGTTGAACGTCGAGGTGGCTGATACGCCGCAGTCATTGTCAACCGGGCTAATGTTCAGGAGTTCAATGCCGGAAGATCATGGTATGCTCTTTATGTTGGGGTCCGCCGAACATGCTAGCTTCTGGATGAAGAATACCAAGATACCGCTCTCCATCGCCTATATCGATGGGAAGGGAATCGTCCGTGAAGAGCACGACATGGAACCTTTTGACGAGCGTACTACGAGCAGTTCGAGCGATGATATCGTTTATGCTTTGGAGGTGAATCAAGGCTGGTTCCAACGGCACCACATTGATCCTGGAGTCAAGGTGGAGGGTATTCCTCGCTGATGCTCGATTGCTTTCATGGTCACGAAAGAACAAACCATTGCGTTGCTCGAATCGATCGCCCGGCTGCTCGAGTTAAAGGGCGAGAACCCGTTCAAAATTCGAGCCTACACAAACGCCGCGCGGGCACTGGAGACTTTTTCCGGGAACTTTCCTAAGCTGGTCGCCGACGAGAAGTTACAGGAGTTGGAAGGGATCGGTTCAGCCATCGCTAAGAAGGTCGAGGAATATGTTTCCAGCGGAAAACTGACCTACTACGACGAGCTTCGTGCCGGTTTCCCGGATAGCTTGGCCGAGCTTTTTGAAATTCAGGGGTTGGGAGCAAAGAAGATCAAACTGCTTTGGGAGACTCTGGGAGTGAAAAGTATTGCGGATCTGGAAACGGCGTGCCGGGAAGGGAAGGTCGCGGAGTTGCCTGGGTTTGGAACAAAGACGGCCGAGAACCTGCTCCGAGGAATCCAACAGCGCCAGAAGCATACCGGCCGTCATCTGCTTTCCGAGGCGGCAGTGATGATGAGTGAAATTATTGAACATTTCAAAGGCCATCCGGATGTTTCCCAGATCAGTTCGGCCGGGAGTCTCCGCCGAGCCAAAGAAACAATTGGCGACCTCGATGTTCTCGTCGCGAGCAAAAACCCCCAAAGCGTAAGTGAGCATTTCATCACTTTCCCGTTGATCGACCGGGTCATCGCGAAGGGAGAAACGAAAACGAGTGTCCTGTTGAACAACGGGATGCAATCAGATCTGCGAGTGGTCGCGAATCAGGAATTTCCTTTCGCCTTGGCCTATTTCACAGGGAGCAAAGAACATAATGTGATGCTTCGGGCCAGAGCACTCCGAAACGGGTGGACTTTGAACGAGTACCGGCTTGGACCTGACTCAGGCACTAAACAGCCTCCGAAAGCCATTCCTGTCATTAATACCGAAGAGGATCTCTATGCAGCATTGGGTTTATCCTATGTTCCGCCTGAGCTGCGCGAAGCAAACGGAGAACTTGAAGCAGCCGAGACCGGGCGGCTGCCATGTTTGCTCGAATGGACCAATCTACGCGGCACCTTTCATGCCCACACCAGCGCTAGCGACGGCCGAAATACGCTGGAGGAGATGGTGGCGGCTGCGCGTGACCTGGGACTCCAGTACTTGGGAATGTCCGATCACAGCAAGAGCTCATTTCAAGCGCACGGACTAAGCGAAGAGCGGCTTCTCCAGCAGGTTCAAGCGATTCGAGGACTAAACGCGCGATTTGGACCGGACTTTCGAGTGTTTACCGGAGTTGAATGCGACATCCTTCGGGATGGAACCCTGGATTTTTCCAATGAGATCCTGGCGCAATTGGATTTCGTGGTTGCGAGTATTCACGGCTCGTTGACGATGCCGGAGGCTGCGATGACCGACCGGGTTATTCGGGCGATGGAGAATCGCTATGTTACGATGCTCGCGCACCCAACTGGTCGGCTACTGCTTTCCCGAGATCAATACAAAATCGACTT
>JAFAVN010000187.1 GCA_019242435.1 Verrucomicrobiota bacterium
CCAGCATGGCCCGCGTGATTCGCAGCCGAATAAAATCGCGGTAGTTCCGCATCCTTTCCGTCTGCTCGCCCTATCTCTAAAATCATTTCCGGACGCTAACCTCGGTCACTGTATCGATAGTTTTTTCCGATCATTGCAATCAAATCATACGATTTCTCTTATTTATCTTTATCGACTACATCTACGACTAAATAGTAGGGCTTAATTCTGCTTGAAACTCGTCAACCACCCAAAGACTCACCAAAAAATATGACAACCAGGTCACGAGAACAGTTAGCAAAAGAACCGGAGGTTGAAGAATACGACGTAGTTATTCTTGGGAGCGGAGCTGGGGGAAAACTGGCGGCTTGGAATTTTGGGAAGCAAGGACGCCGGGTCGCGGTAATTGAGCGCAAATACATCGGCGGAGCGTGCCCGAACATCGCCTGTTTGCCCAGCAAGAATATCATTCACAGCGCCAAGGTTGCCTCCTACTTCGGCAAGGGGAAGGAATTCGGGATGGTTTCCAAGGGGTTTGCGGTCGACATGTCTGGCGTTCGTGACCGCAAACGGAGAATGGTGTCTGACCTGGTTAACGTCCATCTCGAGCATTACAAAGCGAGTGGGGCAGAAATCGTGCTCGGCTCTGGCCGATTTATCGGTCCGAAAACCTTGGAGGCCACAATACCGAACGGCACTATCCGTCGACTTCGCGGGACCAATGTAGTCATCGATACCGGTACCCGAGCCGCATTAGAACCGATTGCCGGCTTGGCAGAGGCTCAGCCACTCACTCATGTGGAAGCTCTTGAACTCGACGTCATTCCGGAACATCTCCTGGTGGTCGGCGGCGGCTACGTTGGTCTGGAGCTGGCTCAGGCGATGCGACGATTCGGCAGCAAGGTGTCGGTCATCGAACGCAATGAACGCCTGGTGCACCATGAAGACGAAGATGTCACTGACGCTCTGCGGCTCCTTTTCGAGGACGAGGGCATCGATCTTGTGCTGAAAACCCGAGTCAAAAGGGTCTCCGGAAAATCGGGCCAGTCAGTCAGCATCGTTGTGGAGCAAAACGGACAGGAACGAACGCTGACTGGCAGTCACTTATTGGTTGCAGCCGGCCGTATTCCTAATACCGAGGATATCGGACTGGATTTAGCCGGTGTTGAACTGACAGACCGCGGCTACGTGAAAGTGAATGAGCGGCTGGAGACCACGGCCCCGGGCGTATGGGCAGTCGGCGATGTAGCCGGTAGCCCGCATTTTACCCACATCAGCGTTGATGATTTTCGTGTCGTCCTTGCCAATCTCACTGGCGGCAAACGCACCACCACCGGCAGGCAAGTACCGTTTTGTCTGTTCACCGACCCGGAACTGGCGCGTGTGGGCTTAAGCGAGAAAGAGGCGAAGGCGCAGGGCATCCCGTACCGTTTGTTCAAGATTCCTATGGCAGACGCCGCCCTGCGCGTCCACACCCTTTCCGAGCCTCGGGGATTCTTGAAAGCTCTCGTCGAAACTGATGGCGACCGCATCCTCGGCTTCACCGCCTTCGGTGCGGGAGCTGGAGAAATTATGTCTTCAGCCCAGATTGCTATGCTCGCGGAGCTTCCCTACTCGATGCTCGGTGAGGCCGTCCTCGCCCATCCCACCCTCACGGAAGGGCTTGGCCCGTTATTCGAGTCCGCCCCTTCGTTGTCGAAATGAGTGGGCCGTATCAGTTTTCGGCCGGTCGTTCATACCGTACCCTACGGCACGGACTCATGGCTTCGCTTTTCCAGGCTGGCGCAGCTTATAGATGATCACGGAAGAATTTCGCTGTGCGGATCTCGATCTGCCGGCGCAAAGCCGGATCTAGGACCATATGGGTCGACCCGCTGAGAGGTACAAACTCAAAACTGCGCCCGGCCCGCTCGAGTTGGTTAATGAGTTTCAGACTGTGACGAAAGTAAACGTTGTCATCCGCAGTGCCGTGAATCAGGAGCAACGGCCGCTGAAGACCAGGCGCATCTTCCAGCAACGAATTTGCCGCATAGAGTTTCTCACCAGGAATTCCTAGGAATCGTTCCGTATAGCTGGTGTCATAATCCAACCAGTCAGTGACCGGCGCGCCCGCGACCGCAGCCTTGAAGATTTCAGGCCTGCGTAGCACGGCAAGGACAGACATATATCCACCAAAAGACCAGCCAGTAATTCCGATCCGGTCCAAATCCAGTTCGGGGTATCTTAGCCCGAGCGCCTGTAAGCCGGCAACTTGATCGGCCAGAGGAATTTCGGCAAACCTCTGATAAATCGCCCGCTCCCAATCCCGCCCCCGGCCCGGCGTTCCTCGCCCATCGATCATCACGACCACAAAGCCCTGATCGGCTAACCATTGGTCCATCAGATAGCTCTCTGCTGCCTGAACCACCCGGTTGTAGCCGGGACCTCCGTAGACGTCCACGATCACTGGATATTTTTTGTTCGGCAGGAAGTCGCGTGGCCGTACCATGGCGACGTGAAAACCGGGATTGTCACCGGCCGACGTAAATTCGAGACGTGGATAAAAAGGAGGCTCCGCTGCTATGCTCGGCAACTCGCCGATAGTAGTACCATCGCGCCGCCGAACGAACGATCTGGCTAACGATGTCGGTGTCTTTACCACGTCAACGTAAATGGCATCTTGGTCTTCTCCAAAATTCACCGTGTGCACGCCATCCGCGACCAGTCTGAGTGCCGTTCCCTGCAGGTCGGTACGCCAAAGTTGGCGATTGGTCGGGTCTTCGGCAGCCAGGAAAAAGATCTCGTTTCCTATAACTCCGCCCAGGCGCTGGTAATGGGTGGCAGGGGGTAGCAGCACCTTTTCCCGGCCTCCGTCGGCCTGATGTAGTTCCAGTTGCCAAGCGCCCTCCCGTTCTGAGGTCCACAGAAATTCTCCTCCGGGCAACCAGTGCGGCATTTGCTGATCGATATTGACCCAAGTCGGGTCATGCTCTTGCACCAATGTCTGGGCCCGGCCCGTAACCTGGTCGATTGCCATGAGCGCCAGATCGTTTTGGTCCCGCGTCTCAACCGTGATGGTGAGAGGGCCGTTTTCCGCAGGCGTGACGCTGACCAGATACGGATATTTGTCATGATCCCATTCGATCGGGCGAATAGTTTCTGGGTGATCAATTGCAGACATCGCCAGACGCACTAGAACATTTGCTTTGCCGGGCCGGGGATACCGAACGGCGAGAGGCGGATTCTCGGGAAACGCCGGATCGCCCACGTTCCAAACCTCTACCGGTGAATTGTCATTGACCTGGAAGACGATAGACCGGCTGTCGGGCATCCACCAATAGCCACTTTTTCGATCCATTTCCTCTTGCGCGACAAACTCGGCTGTACCGTATGACTTGAGTTCCGTGCCGTCCGTCGTAACCGCCTGCGCTTTCCGGGCAAGGATATCATACACAAAAAGATTGTTATTACTTACATACGCAACGTATCGCCCGTCAGGCGACGGTGTCGGATCGATCGAGACGCCTTCGGTTTCCAGTTGCGTTGCTCTTCCCTCTCCCGGCCTCAATAGAAAAATCTTCCCGCTTAGACTAAAGACCACCTGGGACCCGCTGCGGGACAGTTTAAACGAGGTGATTCCAGTTGTAGTAGTGCGCGATCGCTCACGTCGGGCCTTTTCCTCGCCGGACAAATGCTCGGTTGCTCCGCGCAGTAAATCATCCGGTGCAGCCAGAAGGGTCGTCTTCTGCGTTTCGATATCAAATTCATAAAGGGCGCCCCTCCGATCCCGCGGGGAAAGCGCTCTTATGAAAATTACCGATTTCCCATCCGCCGTCGGCTCCGCCTGCTCCGGCCTTCCCAGCGAGAAGCCCTGGGTTGCAATTAATCGTTGCAGATATTCGTCGGATTCTACCGCTTGTGCCGGCCAGCCCGGACCGGCCGCCAATAAGCCGGAAAACAATAGCATTAAACGGAATACCGTAAGACCAAGGGAGATTGCCTGTGGAGGAGGTACGGATCTGATAGATAGCGCCACCTTAGTATCCGACAATACATTAACTGCGGCCATCGCACATATTGAATGGGCCTGACCGGCTCGCGGTCTCGACCAATGCGGCGGTCAGCCAATTTTCAAAGTTAGAATCGTCCAGTCCAGTCGATAATCTCAAATGATTTCCGGAAACCACGAAAAACCCGATCACCGGCCACTTTTCCTGAGTCCGGCAGATCAAGCAGAAAGACTGCCCGGGATTCATGAGGGATGCATTTATGAGAGGCCGCCGGGAATTGCACTATGCTTGGGTCCTTCGACCCCTCAACCGTTCTGCACGGCGGTAGCGGTCTTCCGCCCACCTGCTTTCGCCGTTGTGCCAGTAGTCCAATCCACCGCCCGCAATTGCCAACTGTACCAAGCCGTCAGTAGGAAGGCTGTAGCGATAACCAAGTTCATAGATGCGAAGAAAGGAAGAATCACGTGCAAATGCCCGGGGCCAACGGTAGAGGCTGCCAGCCACGATCCAGCGACCACCAGAATCCCAAACCCGATGCTGCCAAAGACGGCGTGCTCAGCGTTTGCGATTGGTATGCTTGAATGTCCTCGCAGGCGGATGGCAATAAGAGCTGCCAGGTTCATACAGCAACCCGACCAAGCCAGTGCGCCAATTGCGTCCGATGGCCGATGCCAGCCGGCAAACAAAACACCGGCGGAAAACAACGAGCTCAGACCTCCGGCGGCAATGCCTAACCAAAGACGCCATCGGGCCGAAGACACTAAAAGCAGACCTAAGGCGAACGCAGTCCCGATGGTCGCATGCCCGCTTGGATAGCTCGCTACTCGAAGTGTGACTTCCAGAAATCGATCTTCTCGAATCAGGGTTCGCCAAGGAAGTGTCTCTTTAAAAATCTCAGCTCCTACCACAGCGCTTCCAAAACCTGTCACTGCGATCACGCCGATCAGAGTACATCGGCGGGCGATAGCAATCAGCAAAAGGATTCCTGCCGCCGCCAGTACCGCGCCTCCCGTAACCAGATCGAGAACGCGAGCATTCAAAGTGACGATCTTTGGGTTCAACATCTTGCGACCCAAAGACGCGCCATCGTCCAGGGCATGTCCCCAGGGTGTATTCACCACCGCGAAATAGCAGAGAATGAACACGACCGCGCAAACCGCCAATCCCAATACAATGCCTCGCTGACTAATTCGGCCGGACTTATCTGAAGCCATTATGCGTTTCCGGGAATTAACTTAGTCGCTTCTCGGTAATGATAAACGATGAAAGCACAATTTATGTGGTTAGCATTACTCACTCTTGCCAGTTACCATAGTAACGTGATGCCGGCCGGTTTACCTTTTCTCTGCGGATCGGTAGGCGCAGAGAAGCCAGTACACTCGCAAAAGGCAAAGCTTAGTCAAACCATAAATCAAAACTGGGAACCCGAGTATGAATGGTTTTACTGACCAGAACAAGAAAGCTTCTTCTGGATTTACTGAGTGATAGATTCCTTGATGGGAGCATTGTTTACAATGCCCTAGAGAAATGTTTCCTGTCCCGGACGGACTACCTGATCGCAGGCCGACACACGGCGACACAAAACCGCGACTTCGTAGTACCCTTGTCGCGCCCGATCCCGGAGTATCATGACAAAGCGTCAAGCTTCACCAAAGCGTAGCAGCGGCCGGTCTCGGCGCGGCGCCCCCTGGCCTTGTCCCATCTATATCTCTCCGTTATCTGAATCCGCCGAACCGGGGCCCGGAGTGGGCTCAGGCAGAGGGGCTCCGTTCAGTTCTCGACCTTTCTTGATCGCCTCCGCTGCATCCTCGGGCGTCATGATTACGGCATTATATTTTGCCGGATCGTAAACAAAAACGGTCACTGCAATCCCGGTAAGCCTCTCATTGACTACGGGCGAGTAGGTGTCGAAATGAAAAGAAATCACCTGCCACCATCGGGTAGACTGTTTCTCGAAGTAGTCTATGTGCCAGTCTGAACGGGTCTCGACCTGAATCCTGGCCTTTGGCGACTCCATCGCAGTGCGGATTAAGTGCACAATCGACGAATCAAACGTCTTATTGGCCAGAGCCTCAGTATCCAACCGGTCGTCAACAGGTTTTGCCTGTGTGGTCAGGCAAAAGAACGATAACATGCTCAGACCGATCAGCATCCTGGTCATAATCTAGCCCGTTTACAACCAAGATCATTTCGTCTCAGAAACCTGAGATGGATTGCTGATTTTCAGCCTATTCGTGTAAACCCTGATCGATCGGCGGGCCGATCTGAAAATCATGAAATTCTACTTCAAAACCCTCGCGTTCCGGTGAACAACACATCAAACCGACTTGGGCCTTCCGGGCATCGGGAAAATAGGCGAGACGCAGCAACCGGAAAGAGAGTCCATCGCTGGAATATTGAATTTTCACTGCGCTCTGCAGTTTCGTTAATCTCAACCAGACCGGGCCTGTCGAATGCGCCGGCACAACAGACCAATCCGAAAACTCACGAGTCACGACAGCCGAGAAATAAGTTTGCCCATCGGTGTATTCGATCCCCGCTTTGATCCAGTTAGCGGTGTCGAGGCGGATCATTACTCCTGCCTGGTCGTACAACGATTCGTACTTGGCCTCGAACTTAACCTGCGCCGTAAAATTCCCCGTTTGTTCCTGATAATAGAAATGCCCATTGTCTCGAACAAATCCATAGTGGGTAACCCGCCAGAAATCCGTTCTCAGACCGGTAACCACACGCAATCGTCCATCGCCGGCCTGCCACACAGGAGGTTCATTCAGCCACTGCATTTAGCACTTGGGAAAGCTGCCATCCTCCTGAACTCCTGCAACTCCTGAACTCCTTACGGCTACTGATCGTTCCCTTGGGTCAAGTCTGCCGCAATAGGAGTCAGAGTTCCAAACAGACCATGAAACACGCCATTTTGTCCCAAAGGACCAGCGGTAAAAAAGAGCGCATTGTCAGGCTTATTCGCGGGATCTGAGCTTGGCACGCCCGATCCAAAAGCCAGCGACCAGAGCGCCCCCGGACCGCCAATGCTGATGACCGTGTTGTTCTGGTCCCTGAATTCTCCGGCAAACTTACCTGTGAGCGGATCAAACGCGAGGATCTCTCCGCTTCCGAACTGCCCTACGAGAAGCTTATGGCTGAACGCCCCGAAATCACCAGGCGCAAGCGTTAGCCCCCAAGGAGCGTTGAACCAGTCGCCCGGTTCCAGACGCATCAGAAACCGGCCGTCGGGAGAAAAAACGGATACAAAACCAAGACCCGCACCAAAGTTAACGAACGACTTCGTCTTATTTTGTTGGGCGTAAGCGACATAAAGATGGTTGCCGATATTCTGCACATTGAAAGGAGCGAATCCCGACGGAACGTGATCGTCTTTAAATGCGCCTTTACCGACGGTCGCCACCTTGAAATTAGTATCGTAAACCGTGATTTTGCCGGCCTCGAGGTCGGCGACGTAAAGAAATCGAGTTCCGTTTACGTCGGCGATGGTGGCTCCCGTCAGGATCGATTTGGCCGATCCAGGGACCTTCTCGACGGCATTATTGAGGTTTACCCCCGGATTCCAAGCCGAGATCGTGCCATCAAATGACGCAAAAATGAAGAGGCCCGGCAGATTGGGGGCCACGGCAAAATCATTGCTCCCGTTGAAAACAATGCCGGTGGGACTTCCTACCGCCGTCTGCGGTGTATGAGGGATCGCAACGATTAAGCCCTGCTTTACTCCGGCGCCATTATAGAGGGTAGAGAGGCCCGTAGCATTATCGGAAACCCACCAGGGGCTCCCGGTGCCCCTGGCGATTCCCCAGGGATTTTTCAGGCTGGCATCGGCCGGGTTACTCCCTTCCGTTTGAGTATCCGAAACCAAAATGGTCTGCTGATATTGCTGAGCGATTGACGCAGCCGGCAAGCAAAACACCAACGCCGAGGTGATGGTCATCGCTCGGCGCCACGAAGAACGAGAGGTAAGGCAATTTAGATTTTTCATGCAGGGCTTCCTCAAGACGAATTTGGGTCTACTCGAAGCGGGTCGGCGTCTCCCTCCTTACGACCCAGCAGACCGGCCTTTATTCCCAGCGCCAGTATTTTTCAGAAAAACCAGAAAAGCTGCCTGCGTTTGCCAAATCGTGAGAAATGAAGCCTCGAGTTCTCGTCGCATCCGGGGATAAGTTCTCAAGCAACCAAGTCTGTATGAAGTGTTTATGTGTTTGGGCTTCGAAACGCTTCTGAGTAAGTTGAATGACCGAGAACGAATGCCTGCCGGGTACGCTTCCAACTTAGCGGATGCGAGCGAAGGAATGTCTGAAAGCATCGCGAATCGGTGGATCGACCGACAGCGTCCGTTTTGGCGAACTGAATCGAGTAATGAACTGGCGCCACCTCCTCCGGGTACGAGCTTGACCGGTCCAGCGGCCATCATCAGTTTTGGCCCACCCAGTCCGCGATTAACCGGTTGTCTGTTGCTCCCGCCGATTTATCGTGGGACTCCTGAAAAGGAGCTCGCCCTCCGGGGCCAACGCTGTTTACACCTGATGTCAAAGGCCCCGCACTTCGAAAAGATTTTTCTGCCTCATCTGGACGCGGCGTACAACCTTGCGCACTGGATCCTGGGCGATGAACGGGAAGCGGAAGACGTAGTGCAGGAAGCTTATGCTCGGGCCTGGGAAGATTTTCCTCTTTATCGTGGTGAAAACCCACGAGTCTGGTTACTCACGATGGTTCGAGCTATTGCGTCGAGTCTGCCTGGAAAACACGTTTCTAAAGACGGGGTGTTGTTAACGGATGAACAAAAGGATTCTACTGAAAAGAGAACCGCCATCCCGCAGCTTGAAGATTGCAAACAGCGATTCTGGCAGGCGCTGAATTCACTGACCAGCGACTTGCGGGAAGTACTCGTTCTCTCCCACCTCGAAGGGTGGTCTTACCAAGCTATCGCCACGGCTCTCGGCGTTTCTTTAGAAACAGTGATGTCTCGTCTCAGTCTCGCCCGTTATCTTTTGATAAACAAGCTCATGCCAGGCACAGATCGGGATATCGAAGATGAATTGTAAAGTCGGGCGACAGTTTCTAGATGCCTATCTCGACGGCGAGCTTGAGATCGAAAAGCGTCTCGAGCTGGAACAGCACTTAAATGAGTGCCCCGACTGCCAGAAACTGTTAGAACAGCAACAGAAATTCCGCGTTTTCTTCAATGCAAATGCGCCCTTTTACACGGCTCCAGATGACCTAAGGGCGCGAGTCCGGACTACGCTGGAAGCTCAGGTTCAAAAGCGAAAAATAATTCTACTGTTCCGTCAGCCTTGGCTCTATGCAGCGGCGCTATTGGTTATAAGCCTCTGGCTGGCATGGCCGCTTCTGTTCCCTGGCCGAGATAGATATTTGGTTTACGATGCTGCGCTAGATCATTCTCGAGCCAAGTTGCTGGGTCGCCTCTATGACGTTAATTCAGCCGATCCAGATGTAGTAAAGGATTGGCTAACGGCTAAGTTAGGTTTTACTCCTCCGGTTGTACGGCCCTCTGACCCGCAGTTTCAGATGCAAGGCGGCCGCGTCGGTGTCGTCCGGGACCGCAAGGTAGCAGCAGTGGTTTATAAAAAAAACCAGGATTTAATTAGCTTGTTCGTTTGGCCCGCAGGCAATAAGCCGCTGCCGGAGAAGGATTGGTCAGTCAGTGGATATCAGGCCTGCACCTGGAATGCCGCCAATTCCAATTTCGTGGCCATTTCTACATTAAGCGATCATGACCTGGACGTGTTTATTGATCAGATTAGAGATCAGCTGAAGTAGTGCAGGAGCTCAGTAGAAGAAAGATCGGCTTACCTGTCTAAGCCGATCGCCCTCGTTCCTAATGGCGCTCATCGTTACCTCGCAAACACGACGCAGCCCAAGGAAATCAGAATAGTGACAGCAGCTACTATCAGCGCCAGTTGCTGATATGCCGGCAACGCCGACCACCAACGCTCGACATAGATCAAGAGCACAAAGTTCTTGCCGAATGTCTTTTCGATATTTTGATCCGCTCCCTTAAGTTTGTCGTACGGAATTGTACTATTTACCTCGCCCGACTCCTCACTCGCCTTTTTTTCCGCCGAACTTCTCTCCCCAACCAAGTAAATCCCTTCGGCTGCAGCCAGGCCAAGTATCAGAATGACAATCCCGATACGATAGAGTCTGGAACCTTTGAGCAGAGCGGCCACCAGTTCATTCTACGTTTTGCTGCGGTATTATCGCAAACGATTATGGTGAAGGTTGAAGGAGTTCGAGGAGTGCTCACAAAGAAAGCGATCAATCGTAGCCTGTCCCATGGACAAGCAACTCATTCATTCTTTCGGAATTCGATTGACCTCCAGGATGAATCCCGCAGCACTCCTTGAACTCGTTGAACTCTTTGAACTCCTCTCTATCGATGTTCGTTATTGACAAGCGTTATACCCCAAATTTACTCAAAATGCCGAGTTAGGGTATTGTCTTCGACGTTGGCACGGACTACTCGGCTTGCTTACGTTGTTCCCGCAGGATTCACAAACTATGAGACAGAGCGAAGAGAACCGCATAACGCGCCGGCAATTCTTGCTGGCTAGTGCTTTGGCTGGAGGCAGCGTAATTGTACCCACATCGACGACGGCGCAGAACTCGATGCCGATGGCCATGCCGACAACCACTCCAGCGCCGCCGGTTCAAGCCGGACCAGCGAACGTGAGCTTGCGCATCGCCACGGGTCTTCTCGAGCTTGCCCCCGATCACATAGTCTCGACGACGCTCTATAATGGCCAGTTCCCCGGCCCGCCGTTGCGTTTCAAGGAAGGGGTGCCGATTACGGTTGACGTGTTCAACGATACGGATACGCCGGAGCTTGTGCACTGGCACGGCCAGATCATCCCAAGCGACGTTGACGGCGCAGCCGAAGAAGGCACGCCCTATGTGCCGGCGCACGGCATGCGACGCATAACCCTCACACCGAAGCCGGCCGGCTTTCGGTTCTACCACACGCATGTCGTGGCCGGGGGCGATCTCAATCGCGGCACGTACACGGGCCAGGTTGGCCCGGTTTACATCGAGCCCAAGAACGATGCAGGCGCTTACGACCGAGAAATTTTTCTCACGCTCAAGGAATTCGAGCCGACCTTTAGCCTGGGAGGCGATATGGCGATGGATTTTCTTGCCGGAGCTCCGATACCCGAGCTGCAACAGATCGGCAGGAAATCCGATATCGCCGCAGAGCAAAAGATCAAGGGCTACGAGGTCGGCTATGACCTCTTCAGCATCAACGGCAAGATCCTGGGTCAAGGCGAGCCGCTCAAGGTCCGGCTGGGTGAACGCGTTCTTTTTCACGTGCTCAACGCTAGCGCGACTGAAATTCGCAGCCTGGCCCTGCCCGGCCATCGCTTCCATGTGGTTTCGCTCGATGGCAACCTTGTGCCCAATCCGGCGGATGTGCCGGTCCTGTGGATCGGCACTGCCGAGCGCATCTCGGCGATTGTCGAGATGAACCACCCGGGGGTGTGGGTCTTGGGCGACCTCTCCGATGACGATCGTGGGCACGGCATGGGTATCGTTGTCGAGTACGCTGGGCGCAGCGGCAAGCCACAATGGATCAAGCCTAAGCCTTACCGTTGGGACTACACCCTGTTCGCCAGACCCGGAGCAACTGCCCCAATACCAGATGAGGCAATCGAAATGCTCATCGTCAAGCACAACGGAGCGCTGCACGGGTTTAACGAGTGGACCCTTAACGGCCAGGCATTCTCGATGGAAACAATGACCCCGAAGCTAACCGTGCACCAGGGCAAACGCTACCGGCTCAAATTTCGCAATGCGAGCGACGACGTGCATCCGTTACATCTGCACCGCCATAGTTTCGAGCTGGTGCGCGTCGGCGGCAAGTCGACCGCTGGGGTCATTAAGGACGTTGTGATGGTCGGTGGATTTCAGGAGGTCGAGTTCGATTTCGTCGCAGACAATCCAGGTCTGACGCTCTTCCACTGCCACCAGCAGCTGCACATGGACTTCGGCTTCATGCAACTGATTGAATATGTTTGAGCATCCTCGTATCGTTCTCGAAGGCAGTGCTGGGCGGGCAGGACACTAGGCTCTTTTTGTAAAGAGCGTTACAAGTCCTGGCAATCACAGCCCTCGGGATGGACATGACTCCTTCTACAAATGGCGCCGCGATAACGCAGGGTTTTGCGCGGGGGAATTACCTTGAGATTTTCTTGGTGTTCTTGCGACTTGGATTGACATCTTTCGGCGGTCCAATCGCGCATCTGGGTTACTTTCGGCAGGAATTCGTGGACCGGAGAAAGTGGCTGACTGAAGAGATCTTCGCCGATCTCGTCGCACTCTGTAATTTCTTGCCCGGTCCAACCAGCAGCCAGGTTTCCTATTCGATTGGGATGACACGCGGCGGCATTCCCGGCGCCATCTGTGCCTGGGGAGCGTTTACCCTTCCATCGGCGATTATCATGTTGTTCGCCGCCTATAGCATTCACTGGTTCAGTGGAGCTCAAGGAGCTAGCTGGCTTCACGGTTTGAAAATTGTCGCTGTGGCCGTTGTAGCTCAAGCAGTCTGGTCAATGGCAACAAGGCTTTGTACCGATCGCACTCGAATCTCTTTCGCCTTTGTGGCAGCCATGATTATATTATTAACTAACAACTCTTGGATTCAGGTGCTTACAATTGCACTTGGCGCATTGGCCGGCTGGAAATTGATTCGGGTTAGCGCGCCCTCGGAGAAACCAGAACTGTTCGCCCGGCTGCCGAACTGGATTGGATCCACCACTGCGCTTGCGATATTTGCTTTTTGCCTTCTGATCATCCCTTTTTTGGCTGCTGGCAAGCGCGACGGCTGGCTTGCCCTTTTTGACATTTTCTATCGTACTGGATCGCTGGTTTTCGGAGGTGGACATGTTGTTCTACCTCTTTTGCAAGCTGAGGTAGTTCCAAGGGGCTGGGTGGACAATAATACGTTCTTAGCCGGGTACGGAATTGCTCAGGCGTTGCCCGGCCCGCTCTTCTCGTTTGCGGCATATCTGGGAGCTGCAAAGAATGGTTCGCCTAGCGGTTGGCTCGCCGGGTTCTGGTGTATATTTGCAATCTTACTGGCTCCCATGCTTCTAGTTACCGGGCTGCTACCACTGTGGAGTCGGCTCCGAGCGTCCAGAGCAACTCAGTCGTTGTTGGCCGGCGCTAATGCCACTGTGGTCGGAATTTTATTAGCCGCGCTTTATCAACCTATTTGGACAAGCACGATCGATTCAGCGAAGAGTTTAGCGCTCGCACTGGTCCTGTTTGTTGGTTTGCAAATCTGGAAAGTAGCGCCATGGATCCTGGTTATCGTCGGAGCTATATCCGGCGGCATCTTTTTGTGACCGTCATTCGATCAGCTCATGAAAGAGCTCGCGTAGCTTCCGCTTAGCGGCAGCGAGCGCTTTTTTACCTTTCTTTGTGGCTGAATACTCGCGCCAAGCGCGACGCCCCTCGCGTCTGACCTCTACCGAAAGGTAGCCCCGCTTTTGCAGACCATGTAATAAGGGATAGATAGTACCCGGGCTCATTTCATAGCCGTGCCGCCGAAGTTCTTCAATCATCCAGAAACCCACCAAAGGCTCCTGTGCGGCATGGTGGAGGATATGCAGGCGAATAAAACCACTCAGAAACTCGCGGTGATCGGACTCCAGCATTTTTCGATGTAATACTTTCGGAGCCATGACAATTTGCAACCTTGGCGCACAAGCGCTCCGCAAGGCAAGTCTAATTGGCTGGATTCACTATCGCGATTCGTTACCGTGGAATCAGGCCTGGAGCCGCCGCCGAATGGCCATCGAGATGCGAATGAAATCAAGCGAGTGGTTTATAGGCAGCACTGGCAGGAGGTGGCTTTACGATAGATCGGTTCTGGCTTTGATTGTCTTTTCTGTCCCTTGTCTCAGACTCCGCAATCGCTGGCTGTCGATCGCCAAGGTCTTGGATTTCAGAAGACCGAGGTAATCCGGACCGATGATAACCCTGAGATAAAGGAAGACTCATTATTAGGGCAATATACGATTCGCACCCATTGGTCTGAGAGCGGGACCCAACTCATTTCAGATATTTCATTTCGAACAAAGGACTCGCGAGATGGTCAAATGACGATCGTTCGCGACTGGCTGATGGCGGAAAGACTCTGGTCTGGAGAAGCACGCTGAAAATAGCCGGTCAGTCAAGAAGTTGGGCGGTCCGCCGTGTCTGGCGTAAGCGCGGATCTCGATGAAAAGATCCGCCGATTGCCAGTTGGAACCGGCACTTAAGCTGGTAGCTTCTCGAAGACCTCAGTTACTGCTGCCCGGCTCCGCCAACCCTTTCATGCTTGTTTCTAATCGCAACCGGTCCAGCTGATCAAAGGAGAAATTGTTAAAGAGCAGTAGACGGTGTCGAATAGCTGCGGCGACCCGATAATAACTGTCCTCTACTTCCTTCGCAGAGCCTTGCGTTTTTCTTGGATCTCTAAACGGCCAATTAGCCAAAATTGGTTTACCGGGAAACGCCTGACTAGTCGTCTTGCCTTCTTCGGACAGGGTCACAATGAAATCGAGCTGCCGGTCTTCAAATTCACGCCAAGACTTGCTCCGGGCATCCGACGTGTCTATTTGAAACTTGTCCTGCAAGATTTTCAGCGTGACTGGGGAGACTTGTTGTAAGGGAGTGACTCCGGCGCTGAATACTTCGAACCTTTTGGCACCGAGCTCTCTCATGAAGTACTCAGCAAAAATGCTTCTGCCAGCATTCCATCTGCACAGAAACAGAATCGAGAACTTTGCTTCTGCCATATGTACAAGACGAGGTTGAGATTGAGCGGCGCGGATTCAGAAGAAGCCGGGTAGTGTTACGCATTCTGCGCGACTTTAGCCGCACATCAGCTACACCCCCCCGAATCTATATTAGTCCTCTTTATTGACAAGGGGTATGCTCCAAATTTAGTCAAGAATACCAGGCTGGCGCCTGCCCCTACAACAGGTCGAACGCATTATCGTTGTCCTCCCACGCCAAACAATGAAACCTGAAATACTGATTCCGGGCTGCTGGAATTCTGAGGTCGCGGACCGATGTGCGATGGGAATTATGATCAAGACTCCTCGAAACGGCTTCTCGAAAACCCGACTTTGCCCTCCCCTTTCAGGGGAAGAAGCGGCCGGTATCAGCCGTTGCTTTCTAAAAGATACCGGCGCCACGCTCAAAGCCCTCAGCCACCAAGATCCTTTCGCAGTCGGTGTTGCGGTTTACACGCCGCTTGGATCCGAGGGTGAACTTGAAGAACTTTTGCCCGCCGGATTCAAAATGATCGCCCAGCGTGACAAAGATTTCGGGCCTCGCCTGGTAGGAGCCATCCAGGACCTGTTCTCCATCGGATTTGGGGCGGTTTGTCTGATAAGCTCGGATAGCCCGACTCTTCCGTTTTCTCACTTACAAGAATTGGCAACTTTTCTCAAAGAACCCAAGGACCGAGTCGTTATCGGGCCAAGCTCGGATGGCGGCTATTACGCTATAGGAATGCGCCATCCGCACCCGAGACTTTTTGAGGAAATTTCCTGGAATACGGATCGGGTTTACGTCGAGACCCTCGAAAGAGCAAAAGAGATCGACCTGCCGGCAATTGCCTTGCCGGCCTGGTACGATGTGGATGACCGGTTTTCATTACATCGGCTCCTATCCGAGCTATTCCCTGAGCGGACGCACCAGCCGATGCCTAAAGGAGCGCCCGCCGCAACCACCAAGGGCTTCCTGCGCCAAATGTTCGTACAAGAAGGCACCGGCCGAATCTGGCCGGATGGGCGCTAATGATAGGTGTCAAGAGGTTGGCTCGCACAATCCGTCGCTCTGCTGGCGGCTGTTTTACCGGCTTGAAGCAGATGATAACACTGCCGTGAAATCGACATTTGATTTCGACGGAAGCGACCGCAGTGTAAGCTCGAAGAGAGCGCCACCTGCAAGGCTAGCAGGCGGGGAAGCGACACCATATGCGAGCCAAGGCAAACATCGAACTCAACGCCGGTCTTAAATCTTTTGCGAACGGTTTGCTGCCCGAGTTAATAACCACGCTGCGCCGATGTGCTCCAGGTGACCTCCTCGCCGTCGTTGGCAACGAAGCTGCTATCGGCACCGACCTTGAAACCTGGTGCCGTTTCACCCGCAATAGCTTGATCGATAAGACCGTCGAAGCCGGTCGCACTCGGTGGCTGATTCGGTGCGCAGAGGCTCCCGCTGACGACATCATTGATCGCCCCATCGGCTCGCGCCTTTGGCTTTACACAAATTTCGATTGTAACCTCCATTGTGACTACTGCTGCGTGCGCTCCTCGCCCAGGGCGCCACGGCGGGAACTCGGAATCGCTCGCGTACGGCGCATCGCTAGCGAAGCAGCCGACCTCAATGTGAATGAAATATTTGTGACCGGCGGCGAACCATTTTTGCTCCGCGACATCGGCGACATCCTGGCTGCCTGCACCGCTACCGCTCCGACTACTGTGCTCACTAACGGCGCGCTAGTCGCACAACGCCTCGAAATGCTGCGGTCGCTGGCCAGCGACCGCTTGACGTTACAGATCAGCTTGGACAGTCCGACATCCGAACGGCACGACCGTCATCGGGGAAAGGGTACTTGGGAACGCGCGGTGAAAGGGATTGAACAGGCTCGGGCGGGGGGCTTCCGCGTGCGATTGGCAGCAACCGTGTCCACTGATGATGAAGCCGAGGAGTTCCGCCGGTTTTTGGACGCTCGCCGTATCAGTGAAGAGGACCGGGTCGTTCGCCGAATCGTGCTTCGAGGCTTTGCCATCAAGGGCATCGCACTGGCACGCGCCGATCTAATTCCAGAGGTTACGATCACCGCGGACGGTGTCTACTGGCACCCGGTGGGAGCTGATGACCCGGACCTTCTTGTGACTGCCGAGATCTTTCCTTTAGCAGAAGCCTTCGCTGCGGTGCGTCTCGCGTTCGAACACGAAAACGAGCATCGCCGCAAGTTGGCGACGATTTTTAACTGCGCCTGACTCTGCAGACGCGACAGGCTACGAGTGGATTTCCCCCTGAAAAGGGAGGAAATTGCGAATAACTTCGTTCTGTCGGGGCTCAAACGCTGGCCTCTCATCGATTAAAAAAACCCTGGTTAGAAGCGGCCTGTCGTAATGTGCCATACCCGTCGAGATGCGGGGATTCCCACCTGCGCAGGCCTTCGGCATCGAGCACGACGCGATGGCTGGGATTGTCGTAACTCATTCCGGAAAGGGCTGCCGCGAACGCTTTATCCAAGGCTGGGTCGAGATCCGGGCGCGCGGTAAACATGCAATGATTGAACGGAGGCGACGTCCAGATCTCGGTCAGCGCGCCCTCCGGCACCAAATGCTGAGTCTGCACGGTCTTCCAGAATGGACTGCCGATTGCGCCGGCATCAGCTCGGCCGTCGAGCACTGCCCGGACGACCTCGACCTCACTGGTACCCGTATCGCCATGTTTCCCGATATCGCTATTGAAGCGTACCGTTAGATAGTCTCTTCCCTCGAGCAACCCTTCCCGCTCCAGGAAATGAACCGGCAGAATCGCGGCATGTCCGCTGTCGCGGCTGCCGAGGGCTAAGGTTCGATTTTTGAGATCGGCCAGGGCAGCAATCGACCCGCCGCTGACCGCAACGATTTTGGTTGTCCAACCGATGTCAGTATCCCGCATGGCGATTGGCCGGCAATGTTCGCTGCTCCAGGCCTCGGCTTGCAGGTACGCGAGGTTGGTATTCCATGCGATGTCAATACGAGGAGTGGGCTCACCTGACTGTGCAAGGAGCGCCCTTACTTGCATTTCGTAACTTTGAAACAGGACGACCTCAACTGGCAAGTGTGCCTCTTCCAGAAAGTAGCGCCGCATTCCTTCCCAGATTGTGACCACTTTCGGATCGTATGCGACGGCGCCTACCCAGATAATTCGGCTCATAATTGGTTAATCATTGAATGGATCGTTTCTCGCTAGGAACTTTGAATCGTCCTGGTACTCTTCGAGCAGCAGGGATAATGATGCGCCTCGGAGCCGAGGACAGGAGGACGAGCACGAAGCGCCTGCTGAGGACATATGCCTAAAAGAGAGGGATACCGAGTATGGCTTTCGCGATGAACTCGCGGAGGACGTCTCCCGTTGGTGCCATCACTGCCCCAGCGTGAGCATCACGGAACAGCCGCTCGATATTCAGGTGTTTAGAGAAGGCAGAACCTCCGCACACCCGCATTGCCGTTGAGGTAACGCCGATGGCGATATCACCCGCCGCCGCCTTAGTCTCGAGCACGCGTAACAACGTCGTGTCCCTAGGCTGCTCGAGATGTTCGACTAAGTCGTCGATACGTGCCGAAAGGCCATCGGTCTCGATCTGCATGGTGGCGAGCAGGGCGCGTAAAGTCGGTAAGCCTTCTCCGAGGGTTTGCCCGAGATGCTCGAAACGAGCGCTCTTGAGATGGGCCGCGGTTGCAGCTACGGCAGCGCGACAGAGACCGAGCGCAACCGCCGCTGTGCCCAGATTAAACAGCGGTAACACTACGTTCAACATCGTCGGGAAACCTTTGGCATCCTCGGTTAACTGGAACTCCGGTGAAAGCTCGCATCCAACCAGCACCATCGGAGCGGAGGCGTTCGCTCGTAATCCCAGACCATCCCATGCGCCCTCTACTGATAGCCCTGGCAAACCCGCCGGAACCAGATAGAGAGTGGAATCGGTTGGACCTGTTCCTTCGGGCGCAAGCGTCGAGACTACATAACTCTGTGCACAGCCGGCGCTCGTCACCCACGACTTCTTTGCTGTGATCTCGACGCCCGCGCTGTTGCGTCGCGCGCGCGAGACTGGCGCCCAAAAATGACTGCGTGAGCCGGCCTCACTAAACGCCAGCGTGGATAGATGCTCTCCAGCAGCAATTGTCTTGAGGATGTCCGCAAAGCCGTCGCCCTTCCGGGCAGCCGCGATTGTCGCGGTCGCACAGATATGC
Source organism: Verrucomicrobiota bacterium (assembly GCA_019242435.1). GTDB lineage: Bacteria > Verrucomicrobiota > Verrucomicrobiia > Chthoniobacterales > JAFAMB01 > JAFAVN01. The sequence goes on from JAFAVN010000187.1 coordinate 18,962, forward strand.
ATCAGATACACCATCGCCACTGAGGCATCCGCCTCAGCAAGGATTGCCGTAACCGCCGCAAATGTTCGTGGGCCTAGACCCGTGCCGCCGAGATCCGCAGGTAACATTAGCCCCAGAAGCTCTGCGCGCCCCAAAGCCTTCACGGCCTCTGTTGAGAAACGACCCTCTCTATCATTCTGCCGAGCAGCTGGAATCAGTACACTATTGCTTATCTCTTTTGCCTGCGATAACGCTGCCTCGTGATTCATGATGCCTCCGTCGGAGCCACTGGGTTGTGAGTTTTTTCATCGAATTCTTAAGCAAGATCGCGATGGGAGTCTGGCAAATTGGCGAGAAATGGCTTCGATCCCGCATTGTATTAAAAGAATCTTATCAAGCCACACCAAAATTAGGGCAACCATTCCGTCATTTGTATTTCCATAAGAGCGCCAAAATTCGCCCGATTTCGTTAGGAAATCTTGTGTCAGAAATCGTGATGGCGCCTTTTTGCCGAGCTGTCTCGACCTAAAAGCGTTCAGCCGCGACCCGGCCGGCCGCGGCTGAATCTCCTTCTCCAGAAAATGGTTAAGTTGCTTGTGCTAAGAGCGCTGGGCGTTATCCGCCGCCGTTGCTAACTGTAAAGACAGATCAAAGAAACCTTTGCTTTGTCCGTCGAAGAGTCCGTCGGCGATGAAAGCTTGCAGGGTAGCGACGGCGCCGCCTAGAGCGGTGGAAGTAGGACGTATTATCGAGCAGGGAGGCAGGGCTTCGTTTCCAATGAAGTCGCATGGCTCCGGCTGAATTTTGTTAGTTTGGGTGAGCTCGAGCTTCAGGTTCAGCCGAGCTAATGTAGCCGGATCATTCAGATCAGGAAATGTCAACCCGGTTTCAGGGTCGACGACCCCCGCCAATGGTTGGGCAACGGCATTGCCCGCCTTGTCGTGCCAGAGTGAAAAGTGATCAATCTCTACTCCGCCGATACTGAGCAAAATCCGTAAAACTTCTTCGCTAGTTGCCTTGAACGCCAGGGTAGGATAAAGACTCGTGCCACCCTGCTCGATAAAAGCAAAGTGAAAGCCCGCGGTATTAGCAATCGCTTGTACGCGCTGAGCCGGCGATCCCTCCGGAATTGGCGGCAGCGGCACCACGATATCCGGCGGAGTGTCAGTGTCGTTCAATGGAATTGCCGGTTCATTCAGGATATTAAAAGGACCTTTGAAGTTCGCGTCCAGGTCCGGGTTCTCCCCGCTCCTATAGCGAGTGTACCAACTCAGATCTACATTAAGTCTCAGCAAGTTTGTCAGCCGTTTACCGATCTTTTTTTTATCCACTCCTGTCGCCGTGCTGCCCGGCAAAGTTCGAAAATAGTCAAGGTCGACTGGCTCAGCCCCGTGGGTCCTTAAATACGCGTTCAGGAAAGCTGCATGGCTCAATTCATCATCATTATTATCCGTGATGTACTGCGGCATGTCGCCGTCGAGATTTTGTAGCGCTAATTTATAAGCCGGGTTTCCCACATTGGGGGGACCGTCGTTCGGCGCCGTCGCTCCGCCCAACTCATTGTATTGAGTCCAGAGATCACTTTCCACAATCTCGGCCCAGGCTGCGAACCTCAAGAGATCCGCATCGCCTTTACTAAGTTTTCCCGATGAGCTTGTCCCCTGGCCTTTTACCTTATTCAGCAATACTGTACTCGCTGGTAACAACGTGGCTCCAATAATGCCCAGCCCTCTAAGAAAAGAGCGCCGAGGCACCGCGCTCCGCAATTGCGAATTAGTTAATTCAGCGCCGGGCATCGGCGGCTGCGTCTGAGCGGAGCCGGTGTAGGGTAGTTTTTCTTTCATAAGATTGAGCGGTATGCTTAGCCGACACGATCCGGTTAGTAAGTTAGTTTCAATCGAATCAGTGTTCGTCTCGAGTTAGCATACTGAACACTCATAGCATTTATTCCCGCGTTTTAATCCGTGGTAACCCACAGGCGATCAGCCGCCTCAGCTGCGCTACGGCGCGTTCCAAGGTTGGGGGATTCAGGACGCCCGTGGCGACTGCGATTTGTGGCCGTCCAGGTGGTATTCCCTGCTCCGGTTCCATAAGTGTCGGCAACCGGCAATGCGCACTGGGACAGTGGCCGCTACCTGAGTCCGGTTATCGACGTTGTCGACGCTCGCGCTCATTCAGGTTCCTGCTGAGCATCGTAGCTGTATCAGGTATAAAGATCTTGCTCCTGCGAAGGACGGGGCTAAAACAGCGTAGTGGATCCGGTGGTCAGCGGCAAAGCGAAGCAAAACATCGCCACCGTCTCGGTGATCGCGAGTGGAAGCATTGCCGCCTTGAAACTCCTGGTAGGGGCCCTAACCGGAAGCCTGGGGCTGCTGGCCGAGGGCGCTCATTCTCTGTTCGATCTCGTTTCCACCTTAATCACGTTCCTGGCGGTCAGAATCGCGACGGTGCCGCCCGATGCTAATCATCCTTTTGGCCATGAGCGAGCCGAAAACCTTGGGGCCTTGGCCGGAATGGCACTCCTGGCCGGAGCCGCCATCTACATCCTTTACCACGCGACCAAGAGGATCTTTTTTCATCCGGCCGCGCCAGTAGTGAATGCCTGGTCGTTTGGCGTGTTGGCGGTCGCTTTGGTTGTGGATTTATATCGCGCCCGAGCGCTGCGCTGCGCTTCCAAGAAGTATTCCAGCCAAGCGCTGGCTGCCGATGCTGAGCACTTCAAAAACGACATTCTCGGAACCTTAGCCGTGCTTGCCGGGCTAACGGTAGTCCAACTCTCTCATTTCATCTCCTTACCGGACTGGCTGGTGTTACGGGCGGACGCGTTGGCGGCAGCGGTTGTAGCATGCATCGCCTTACGATCAGCTTGGCGTATGGGCACCGAAGCCATTCGGGCCCTGATGGGAGATGTTCCGGTAGAACTGACCGAGAGACTCAAGCGAACGGTGGAGAGTCTGGAGGGCGTCGTGAAAGGTTCAACCGAATTGCGGACCCACTTCGTGGGCAACCGCCCGTATGTCGATGTAACGCTGGGTACCCCGCGCGGCGGATCACTGGAATCAGCCCACCATCTCACAGAAGCCGTGGAGAAGGCTATTCAGGATCAACTCGCAGGAGCGCAGGCAACCGTTCACGTGGAACCCAAAGCGATTCCGCACGAGGGCCCGGCCGCCAGTCTGCGCGCGATAGCCGATCAACTCCGGCTACGCGTGCATAACGTTAACGTTTATACGATCGACAGCAGAATCCGCATCGATGTGGACCTGGAACTGCCGAACACTCTTACCTTAGCACAAGCTCACCGGTATTCCGAGAACCTGGAGCGCGCTCTCTGTCGTGAGTTGTCGGATCCGGTCGCGGTCGCTATTCACCTGGAGCCACGTAGCGACAAGCCACGACCAGCAACCATCCGCCCATCATCGACCCAAGAAATTCGCGATCTGCTTTCCAAGCTGCCCCACGGAACAAATACTCGGGTCCGGGACGTACTCGAAACGGACGAGGGTCTGGTAGTGACCTTAGAAAGAGAATTCCCGGGAGACATGTCGCTGCGGCAAGTCCACGAAGCGATGACGGACCTTGAGCGTAGTTTAAAGGTTGCGCTTCCAAAAATCATCAGGGTGCACGTTGACCCCGAGCTGCTGCCGCCCGCCTGAAGCTCGCGGATGACATATCCGGCGAGTCTAGCGAGCCGGCTCTCGGCGACCTACCACCAACCGGGTCCCTACCAAAAGAGCGCAAGCGGCAAATAGAAACATGGCGAGGCCCATGGCGACAGCGGTACCATGATAGAACATCGCTACCAGTTCGCTGGAGATAGCACCACCTAACATCCGGATACTGCCGAAGGCCGATGATGCTACCCCTGCGATACTCGGCAGCGGTTCCAATGTACCATGCACGGCGTTTGGAGTGATTAACCCCATCGACAACGTATTCAGAATCAGCAGGGGCATAATGGAAACAGCGTTCAACCGACCAAGCAAGGCACCCCCTAGCAGAAGCCCGGTTGCTGAAAAAGAAATGACGAGGCCGCTGATGACAAGCCGAGTAGTAGAAACGCCTTTGGCGCCGAATCGGCCGCTGGCTAGCGCTCCGATCGCGATGGCACAGGCGTTGACGGCGAAAAGAATGCCAAAAATGCGGGGACCAACTCTGAAAACGTCGATAAACACAAATGCTGATCCTGAGACATAAGCGAAGAGTGCTCCGAAACTAAGCCCGCCGATCAGAAGGTATATTACGCAGGTTTTGTGGGAGAAAACCCGCCAGTAATTACTTAACAAATGCCGCGGCTTCAGCGCCTGTGGATTTCGAGTCGGAATCGATTCTTCGAGGCCCAACAGCAGCACTGACACTACGATCGCACCGGCAATAGCCAGCCAGAAAAACACGGAGCGCCAACCTTGCAGGGCAGCGATTAAGCCACCTAGAGTCGGTGCAATAATAGGGGCGATCGTGCCTACCACGCTGATATACGAAAGACGAGCTCTGGCAGCAGATCCAGAGAATCGGTCACGCACGATGGCGAGAGCAATCACGGACCCCGCTGCCGCACCGATTCCTTGAACAAACCGCCAAGTCGCCAGCACCGCCAAAGAAGGCGCCAGCGCGCACCCCACAGATGCGACTGAGAAGAGCAAACAACCAAACACCAGCGCGGGACGACGGCCGAAACGATCGGATACCGGGCCAAAGGCTAGTTGGCCGGCTGCGAAGCCGGCCAGGAATAGGCTTAAAATGGATACGGCAGCACCGGCATCGACTCCCAACGAGCTGGCAATCACCGGCAAGGATGCCAGGCAGGAATCGATGGAAAGGGACGGTAGGGTTACGCTTGCCGCCAGCAGTATAATGAAGGCTTTGGATTCAGGACTGATTTTGAGGGGGCGTGAATGGGTAATCTCTTTGCGAGTCGTCAATAGTTCCATCTTTTACAGTCTGCGTATCGCACCGATATCGAGAGTTTGAGCACTTCGGCGCTGCTAATCTGTGAGAAATGCAGCCTCATCCCAGAATATGAGACTTGCCGGCTACCTCTCACTGATGCCTTTCACTGGTCCACCAGACACCCGAACTAACATCCCGTCGGAAAGGCTATCGACAGGATTAACAATCACTTGATCGGTGGGTGATATGCCATCAACGATTTCTAATTGGCCTCCCAGATCCCTACCTATTTTAATTTTCTTGATTCGCACGCGGCCGTCCGGTCCCACCACCCCCAGCGCTGTTCCTTCCGACCGGAACAAAAGCGCGTTAGCAGGTACTAGCAACGACTGTGGGCCGCTTGTGTCCAGGTGAACCGGTGCATAGGCACCCGGCAAAAGCTGCTCCGAATCGTTAGCCACATCGATCTCCGTTAACAGGGTTCGGGAGTTCGGATCGATTGCCCGTGCCGTCCTCACCACTTTGCCCTGGAACTTCTGTCCGGGAAACTCGTTAAACGTGACCGTAGCAGGGCCGCTTACTTGCACGTAGCCCGCCATCCTCTCCGGCACGTTCACGTAAATGCGCAGGGGTGAAACCTGGGCCATGGTAAAGAGGGGCGCTCCGGATCCGGCGTTTACAATCTGACCAATGTCGGTGTTCCTGGCTATCACGACACCCGTAAATGGGGCTCGGACTATTTTGAAGTCTTGCAAGGCCTGCAATTGCGAAACCGCGGCGGCATTCGCATTGACCGTGGCCTCCTTCGACCGGAAATCGCTCTCCGCTGTATCGAAATCCTGCTGGGCAATCACCTTTCTTTGTAAAAGATCCCGGTCCCTGGCATAGGTAACGCGAGCGAGATCCAGCGCAGCCTGTGCCTGGCGCAGGTTAGCCTTAGCCTGGTTGAGCTGTTGATCGACTTGCGGCGTATCAATCTCCGCCAGAACGTCCCCTGCCTTCACTTTCGCGCCGATGTCGAAGTACCAGCGCTTCAGGTAACCAGTGGTTTGAGCGAAGATGGGTGATTGAATATAGGCTTGCGTCTGCCCGGGCAAATCGAGTGATACCGTTGCGGGCGCTTTTTCTGGTGTTACCACGGCGACACTCAATTCTGCGGCGCTATTAGTCTGTAGTTGCAAAGCAGTGGCGGAAGCAGATCGGGAACGAATGCCCATCACTGCCAATACACCGAATCCGGCCAAGCCAAATAGGATCATCAGGGTGATCGGCCAAGCGCGCCGGCTCTTTACAGGTGAGCTCTCCCGTAACGTGCGTCCAGCCGGTTGGTCCGGCTTACATTCCAGAGTGCTTGCGTTCATAAATTGCGATTAGTTCCCATTGGATGTTTAGGCCGCCGCGGGTTCCGCGGAGCTAGGACGAGTCGAGGAGGAACGCGATTTGCGCACTAACATGAAAACGGTAGGCACGAAAAACAGAGTGGCCGCAGTCGCAAAAATCAAACCACCGATAACCGCTCGCCCCAACGGCGCGTTTTGTTCACCGCCTTCTCCCAAGCCAAGCGCCATCGGCACCATGCCGATAATCATGGCCAGGGCTGTCATTAACACCGGGCGCAGCCGAACGTAACCGGCTTGCAGAGCTGCCCGATAGGAATCCTTCAATTCCGTCCGCTGTTCATTCGCAAAGGTGACAACCAGCACGCTATTAGCAGTGGCAACGCCCATACACATGATGGCGCCCATCAATGCCGGAACACTGAGCGTGGTGTGAGTGATAAATAACATCCAGACAATACCCGACAAAGCGCATGGTAAAGCCGTAATAATGATGAACGGCTCGATCCAGGATTGGAAGTTAATTACCATTAAGAGGTAAACGAGCACCATCGAAAATAACAGACCGAGGTACAATCCGACGAAAGATTCGTTCATGGTCCGTATCTGCCCACGAAGGTTGATCGTGCTGCCTTTTGGCAAATCCTTCTGTGAGCTGTCCACAAGTTTCTGCACATCCGCCGCCACGGCTCCGAGATCTCTGCCGGACACGTTAGCGTAAATATTCAATACCGGCCGAAGGTTGTAATGGTCGGCTACCGGAAAGGTCGGGCTCCGGCCAATATCAGCCACATTGCCTAGGATCTGCAGGGTCTGGCCGTTGCCGCCTAAGATCGGCAGATTTCGTAGGGCGTCCAAAGAATCAATGTCGTACTGTGGCGACATCGCGTTGATCTGATAATTGACTTCGTTCTTGGGATCGACCCAAAAGTTCGGATTCGTGGTTTGCGATCCACTGAGCGCACCTAGAACAGAGGAGGCCACCTGAGTTTGAGTTAACCCGAGCAAAGCCGCCTTTGAGCGATCAACCGCAATGTCCAGCCGGGGTGCATCGGTCGGTTCTTGAATTCTTACGTCCACGGCGCCGGCGACGTGACGCACTTTCTCCATCAGCGCTCGGGCAAACGCAGCGTTAGCAGCTCGATTTGCGCCGATAACCTGGATATCTAACGGCGCCGGCAATCCGAAGTTGAGAATCTGAGCAACGATGTCAGCCGGCGGAAACCAATAACCTACACTTGGAAAATCCCGCTGCAGCCGCTGACGAATAGTCTGCACAAACTTGTCTGTGGGATCATGCTTTTCATCGAGCGAGACCAGGATGTCGGCGTCGGCCGAGCTCATCGTCCCGGTATTGTTATAAGAGAGATTGATCCCGCTGTAAGGAATCCCGAGGTTATCGATGATTCCTTGTAACTGGTTGGCTGGAATCACCTGGCGGATCATCGCTTCGATTAAATCCACGTTGCGGGCCGTCTCCTCGATTCGCATTCCGGTTCTCATGCGCACGTGCAAGTCGAATCGGCCGGCGTCGACATTGGGGAAGAAATTCTGCCCGAGGAACGGGACCAAACACATCGACACGGCGGCAAACCCAACCACCAATACGATCACTTTTCGGGCGTTGCGAAGGCAAAGACTTAACAGATCGCGATAGGCTTCCCGAAAAGATTCAAACTGTCGCTCAAAACCCCGGTGGATGCCACCAAACCAACCAAAAAGCCGGAAACGACGTCTCGGCGAATCCGTCTTTGCCTGCGCACCAGGCCCATGCCCCCTGTGACCCGTTTCTTCTTTCATCCAGTACATCGCTAGCGTTGGCACCAAAGTTCGCGACAGGATGTAAGAAGCGAGCATCGCGAAAATGACGGCCTCTGCTAAGGGCGTGAACAGGTACTTTGCTACTCCGGAGAGGAAGAAAATCGGAACGAATACGATACAGATACAAAGGGTAGAAACGAACGCCGGAACCGCAATTTGACCGGCGCCCTCACGGATGGCGTCCAATTTTGGTTTACCCTCAGCCAGGTGACGATCGATGTTTTCTATCGTCACCGTCGCGTCGTCAACCAGGATACCCACGGCCAATGCCAGACCGCCTAAAGTCATAATGTTGATCGTTTCGCCTAGCGCACTTAACGTCACAATCGAACAGAGGATGGCCAACGGGATAGAAATGGCGATAATCATCGTGCTGCGGAAGTCACCCAGGAAGAGCAGGATCATTAAAGCCGTCAGACAGGCGGCGATTACCCCTTCTCGAACCACCCCTCCAATCGCCGCCGTAACAAAGATGGACTGGTCAGCCAACAACTGTAGGTTGAGCGCGTCCGGTAACGTCTTCTTCAGTTCGGGCAACATCTTCTTGATCCCGCTGACGATGTCCAAGGTCGATGCATTTCCGGTCTTTTGAATATCCAACATCGTGGCGCGCTGCCCGTTGAATCGGACCACGTTGGTTTGTGGAATGTTTCCATCCCGAACGTTAGCAACGTCGCGGACATAAATAATACTGTTGCCAACGGTTTTGACTGGAATCGCGTTCAACTCGGCGATGGACCGGGGGCTGGAGTTGAGACCCACTTGGTATTCCGTCTCGCTGATCTTCACCGTGCCTGCCGGCAAGGTGAGATTCTGGGCATTGATGGCGTTTACCACGTCAAACGGCGTCAAACCCCGAGCCTGCAAAGCCTGATAATTGAGGTCGACCTCGACGTACCGCTGCTTGCCGCCGTAAGGATAAGGAAGCGCCGCGCCGGGGACCGTAATCAATTGCGTGCGGACAAAGTTTAAGCCGTAGTCATTCAACTGCTGCTCCGACATGCCTTTGCCGCTTAGTCCCACCCGCAGCACCGGCACGTTCGTCGCACTGTAACTCAGCACCAACGGGGGCGTAATCCCAGGAGGCAACTGCTTCAAAATGGCTTGAGAAACTGAGGTGACCTGAGCGATGCCGGTCGGCACGTTAGCATACGGCTGCAGGAAAATCTTTACTACCCCAATACCGTATAGCGACTGGGATTCAATGTGTCCGATGTTATCGACGGTGGTGGTAAGGACTCGCTCGTAGGGCCAAGTGATTTTCTCCTCCATATCCTGAGGAGAAAGACCCCCGTAGTTCCAGATGACCGAGATCACCGGAATATTGATGGCGGGAAAAATATCCTTCGGCGTCCGAAGGATCGCCAGGACTCCGGCGATCAAGATAAAAATTGATAGTACGATGAAAGTGTAAGGCCGCCGTAGTGCCAGATTAACGATCCACATGTTAATATCCTTCCCCTGTCCCTGGGATGAATGTTCTACGACTATCGATCTTTCGGCCTGTTCCCGAAAATGCTATACTAGGATCAATTTGATACCTTATAAGCATGAATCGCCCTGGCATCCGTGAGTTGGAATGCTTCGTGGCGGTCGCTGAAGAATTGCATTTCTCGAAAGCGGCCAAGCGCTTGCATATGTCTCAACCGCCGTTGAGCCGGCAAATCCAATCCCTGGAACAGAAGCTTGGCGTACAGCTATTGAAGCGCAAGACTCGGCTGGTAGAGCTCACCGCCCCCGGCCGCAATTTTCTAAATGACGCCCGAGAGATTCTGTATCGCCTGGACCGGTCAGTCATCGCCGTCCAACGGATGCAGCAGGGCGAGGATGAACGGTTGCGCCTGGGCTTCATCGGTTATTTGCTGGCTCCAGATCTGATCGAGGTTCTGCGCTCTTTTCGAGAAGCACGCCCTCAATGCCAGGTGGAATTGGTGGATATGGAGCCGGGCGATCAACTCGCTGATATTCGTGAAGGAAAAATGGACGGAGGTTTTTTCGGGATTGGCCCTAACGAACCGCTTTGGGACCTTAAAGCCTTCAATTGGAAAACGGTGCCCCTGGTTATTGTGCTTCCGGAGAATCACCGGCTGGCAAATAAAAACTGCAAGCTGACCCTGGCCCATTTGAGAGATGAGAATTGGGTCATGGTCTCTCGAACCAGAGCGGCCGCTTTTCGGCGGTTGATCGACGAGTTGTGCGAGCCGGCCGGATTTTTGCCCCACATCGTCCAGGAATCCGACAGCGTGCAGGCTGTCATGGCTATGGTCGCCGCCGGGACCGGGATCACTATCGTTTCCGAAACGCTCACCCGAATGCTGGACCACGGCCTGGTTTATCGAACCTTGTCCTCGCGAGGTGCAGTCCTGCGACGCAATTTTGTCTGGCGCGCCGGCACGGAATCCGAAGCCCTGAGGGTGTTCTATGAAGTTCTACGCCAATACCGGCAGGAAACGGGGTAGCGTTTGGCGCTCGGCGTTTGACGTTTGGCGCTCGGCTGTGCATGTGCTGGCGGAGGGCCCGATCGGAGCCGATCACGTCGGGGCGAAAGCCTCGGTGCGCGCTTAATGCCGCCGACCTACTCTCGCACCGCATCTTTCTCCTCTTCCGTCAGGACGAAGGGGCGAAAGTCGATGTCCATAAGATGAGCGAATCCGTCGACGCCTTTGACGGCCAAGGCACGATCTCCGGTCTGATTCGTAAACAACGGCTCATCAATTTTCTTCCAAATGGCCACTGCCTGCTGATTTTTTCTATGCCCCCAACGGTAGGAGATATACTGCTTGCCTCTGGTGAACCGGCGGCACGTAACCGTGACCTCTACCAACTCCGGATGGTCTGCGGCCGCGCGTAAACGGCGTCGTAGTTTTAGCGTCCGCATACACGCCCAGATCGCGGCAAAAGCTGCTGCCAGTGCGAATAGCAAGGCTACCGCCAGGCTAATCTCCCGATTCAACAACAGGTCCAGCGCGTAAGACACCGTGGCTACTCTCGGATCCGCTTTCAGGTAATAAATCACGGGCTCCTTGGAATCATCGAGATTACCGACAAAAAAGATATCTTTGTTTCGTTCAAACGAAGTAGTATCGCCGCCTTCCGCCCGGACGGTATACTCGAGTTTTAGATCGCCCCAATTAGTGAACAGATGCGTATGCAGGTCCCCGCTTACGATGCCATTCAGCGCGGGAGCGCCTTCTTTGGCAAGCTGCGCGTCTTCCAAAATCCCGGGCACCAAGGCCAATGCGAAAATCAGGGAACATCCCGCAAAAAACAACGCAGCGAGGATCAAAAATAATACACTCCGCCTGGTGCCCGTCTTTTCCGAGATCTCCAACGGGTGCTTGGGAAAAGCTGCTAAGTTCATGACTGGTCCCCAGCTGGTGTCCTGTCCCATAAATAGCTTGGCTTTTGTTTCGATCAAAGTGGGCTGCCGGCGGCCAGAGCCATGTTACTTATGGGATGGGAAACGGGTATTAGAGAAATCGGAAACGGGAATCTGTTGTGTCATTTTTCGTATGATATTTGTCATTCTCTTGATTCCGGCTCAGGATAGAGCTGACTAGATTCGGACCATGTTCCCCCTTCGAGTTGGATTGTTCGGCATCGGCCTGGATGCTTATTGGCCGCAGTTCCAAGGCCTAAAGGGCCGGTTGGAGCAAAACATCCGAATTCTTGGGCAAAAGCTGAACCGGCCTGGAGTTGAGATCGTCAATCTCGGTCTGATTGACTCACCCGCCAGCGCTATGGAAGCCGGGCATCGGTTCCGTCGCGAGGACATCGATCTCCTCTTTCTCTATGTAACAACCTACGCGCTTTCCTCGACGGTACTTCCGTTGGTACAGCGGGTCCGAGCGCCGGTTATCGTACTGAATCTATCGCCTGCCGCCAGTATTGATTACGCCTCCTTTAACGCTCTGAACGATCGCACCAGAATGACCGGCGAATGGCTGGCATTTTGTTCGGCTTGCCCTGTACCGGAAATCGCGAATGTGTTTCGCCGCGCAGGAGTTCGCTTTTTTCAAATTACCGGCGTTCTGGAAGGAGACGCGATCGCGGATTCAGAGATCGAATCCTGGATTGAAGCAGCGCGCGTGGCATCAGTGCTGGCTCATAATCGGCTCGGTCTTATGGGCCATTACTACGGGGGCATGCTTGATATCTATTCCGATGTCACTCTGCAATGCGCCACATTTGGCGGGCATGCTGAGATCGTGGAGGTAGACGAGCTGTCTGCTCTCCGAAAACACGTTAGCGAAAAGGAAATCGGACAGCGCCTATCGGAGTTTCAGTCTGCTTTTGATATTCAGCCGGATTGCTCAAAAGCGGAACTTGAACGCGCAGCCCGGACCTCGGTTGCCTTGGATCGTCTGGTTTCAACGCACGACCTCGGCTCGATGGCCTACTATTATTCCGGCACCGGGAACGTCGAAAACGAGGACGCGATGAGCTCCATCATTCTGGGCAACTCGCTTTTGACGGCTCGCGGAATTCCGGTCGCCGGCGAATACGAGATCAAGAACGCGCAGGCCATGAAAATCTTGGATACCTTCGGGGCGGGTGGCTCATTTACCGAGTATTACGCCCTGGATTTCGCTGATGACGTGATTCTGATGGGACACGACGGTCCTGGACATATCGGCATCGCCGAAGGCAAAACGAAAGTGCGGCCGTTACCGGTCTATCACGGAAAAGTAGGTAGCGGTCTTTCGGTGGAAATGTCGGTTCGGCATGGGCATGTGACCCTTCTTTCAGTAGTAGAAACAGCGGAGGGAAAACTCGCTTTCCTGGTCGCGGAAGGGGAGTCGGTTCCCGGCCCAATTCTCGAGATCGGCAATACAAATAGCCGATATCGATTCAAAACAGGTGCTCGCGCCTTCGTTGAAAGCTGGAATTCTTTCGGCCCGGCACACCACTGCGCGGTGGGAATTGGCTGGATCGCTGAGAAGATTCGGAAGCTGGGGCTGTTGCTGGGAATCGAAACGCACCAGGTCGGAGAAAGGAAGTGACGGAGTAGTGGAGTAGTGGACAGGATCGACAAAGAACCGCTCGCGAAGCGCATGGGATCTGTGGTATGCGCTCATCACTCCCATCGTTCCATTGTTTCACCACTCCATTTCTCCACCACCCAACTCTCCATTTCCCCTAAACTCATTCCATGACAGACGCTGTGCCGATTATTGAGCTACTCGGGATAACGAAGGCGTTCGGGAGTACACCAGTTTTGGACGGGGTGGATTTGTCGTTGTTTCCTGGAGAGGTTCACGCATTACTGGGAGAAAACGGCGCGGGCAAAAGCACTTTGGTGAAGATCATGTCCGGCGTGCATGCCCCAGACAAAGGGATGATTCGGGTGGCGGGGAGAGAGACCGAGTTCAGAGGCCCGGCTCAAGCTCAACAGGCCGGTATAGCTGTAATTTATCAGGAGCCGACACTTTTTCCTGATCTTTCCATCGCCGAAAACATCTACATGGGCCGGCAACCCCGGCGAACCGCCGGAATGATTGATTACCCGGCCATGTTCAAAGGAGTCACCGGCATTATGAATCAGCTGGGGGTTGCTCTCCGTCCGCAGGATCCCGTGTTGGGCTTGAGTATCGCCGACCAGCAAATCGTGGAGATCGCGAAAGCGCTCACCTTCGCTGCCAAAGTACTGATAATGGATGAACCGACAGCGGCGCTCTCCTCTGCCGAAGTTGCCCGGCTGTTTGCGGTCGTAAAGCGATTGAGAGCACAGGGAGTAGCTCTTCTTTTTATCTCCCACCGATTGGAAGAAGTGTTCTCTATCAGCCAGCGAGTGACCATTCTTCGAGACGGGCAGCTGATCGCTTCCGGTCCTGTGACGGTATTCACCACTGAGGATGTCATCCGCAAGATGGTGGGGCGAGCGCTAATAAACCTGTTTCCGAAGGAAGCCGGTGAGATCGGCCGGCCGATTCTGAGCGTTCGCCGGCTAGGGCGAGCAGGCGTGTTCAGGGACATCTCGTTTGACGTAAATGCGGGCGAGATTGTCGCCCTTGCCGGGCTGGTTGGAGCGGGCAGAACCGAGGTGGCCCGCGCCATCTTCGGGATCGACCCGTTGGACGAAGGCGAAGTCAAAATAAACGGAACTGTTTCAACAAATTTTGCTCCGGCGACCGCCATGGCAGCCGGTATCGCGTTTGTGCCCGAGGACCGTCAGCAGCAGGGCCTGGTGATGGAACTCTCAGCAAAACGGAACGCCACTCTCACGCTGCTAAACCGGCTACATCGGTTCGGTTTGATGGAGCCGAAGAAGGAAAAGGTTCTCGCTCAGGAATGGACGGAGCGGCTCCAGTTTCGCGGCCATCTGGAAGAGCCGGTCCGGGTATTGTCCGGTGGCAACCAGCAAAAGGTCGTTTTAGCGAAATGGCTGGCTACTCAACCCAAACTCCTGATCGTTGATGAACCAACAAGAGGGATTGATGTCGGAGCGAAAGCCGAAGTCCATCGGACTTTGTCTCACCTGGCGAACCGGGGCATGGGGATTTTGATGATTTCCAGTGAGATGCCGGAGGTGCTGGGGATGGCAGATCGGGTCCTGGTGATGCACGAAGGGAAGCTCACCGGCGAATTTACCCGGGCGGAAGCCGATGAGGAAAAGATCATGGCGGCCGCAGCCGGCCATCAAACGCAATGAAGACTGATTTTTCCATCGGACCTATCGGCGAGCGATTGGCCCGATCGCGCGAAGCCTGGTTGATTCTTCTTCTGATCATTCTGGTCAGCAGCACAGCGTCTATGAACGCTCGCTTTTTGGGCGCAGAAGACATCAAAGACCTGATGTTAAATGTTTCACTGATTGCACTGCTGGCGATTGGTCAAAGCATACCGATCATTATGCGACAGATCGATTTATCGGTCGGTTCAATCGTGGGAATCACCGCTTTCCTCAGCGGGCTGATCTTTTTCGATCATCCCGGTACCCCTGGCATACTGGTGTTTGTGGTCGGGACGGGAGTCGGTCTGATCCTGGGAGCAATCAATGCGGCTTTAATCGTCTGGGGAAAGGTCCCCTCTCTCATCGCTACTCTAGGCACCCTGTATATTTATCGAGGCGCTAATTATGCCTGGGTACATGGCCGGCAGATCAATGCTGCCAATGTCCCGAGCTCTTTTCTGGCGTTAGGCCATATCGGATTTCTGGGAATCCCGGTGCTGATGTGGATCGTGATAATATTTTTAATGTTGGCAGGAACGGTTCTTCGCCAATTCCCAATTGGACGAGAGTGCTACGCCATCGGCAGCAACCCGGCTGCTGCGATACTGGCGGGGATCAACGTCCCCCGGCGGGTATCTACCGGCTTTCTGGTGTCCGGTGCGGTCGCAGGGCTGACCGGCGTACTTTGGCTGGCCCGTTTCGGGACAGTCGACGCTACCGCTGGGTTAGGCATTGAGTTCCAGGTCGTCACAGCTGCAGTGGTAGGTGGCGTGTCGATTACCGGCGGATCCGGGACAGTCATTGGGGCCGCTCTCGGAGCATTGTTGCTGGGGGTGTTCAACAGCGCTCTAGTGGTTCTGCGAGCACCGCCTTTCTGGCAACAAGCCTTCCAAG
>JAFAVN010000580.1 GCA_019242435.1 Verrucomicrobiota bacterium
GGCCGGGTTCGCTTTCTTTGTTATCTACTATTCTGCTCCGGGCTGAGACTGTCGCTAAACTGCAGCGAATCCAGAAAGCTCTGAAGTAGCACTTGGGCCGCGACTTGATCAATTATCGGCCGGCTCTTTTTTACGTCCCGTCCAGCGGCGTGAAGAAGGCGTTGGGCCTCCACTGTGGTCATGCGCTCATCCCAGGTCACCACTTGAAGATCGGGCAATTCGTTCTTGAGTTGAGCGGCTACCTGTCTCGCCTTCTCGGCAGCCGGACCAAAGGTGCCATTCAGGTTGCGAGGCATGCCAAGCACGATGCCGGTGATCCCTTTCTCCTTGACGATCGCCTTCAAGGCGGGGAGGAGATCGGCACTATTCAGCGTCTTAAACGGATGAGCCAACATTCCAAGCTCATCCGAAATCGCGATTCCAACGCGAGTAGTTCCCAAATCGATCCCGAGCCAACGCATTCTATTGAAACTCCTCAGGCAAAGAGCCTACCAGGGTTTTCACTCGCTCAACTTCCTGCCGGTGACATACCAGGATCGAATCTTTTGTATGAACCACAATAAGATCATTCACCCCAACGAGAGCCAGATGTACCTTCTGATCCGAGAAAACGATATTGTTATTGGACCCCTCAACGGAAACGTGCGTGTTCGAAACGTTCCCATTTGGCAGTTGCTCCAGATACTTCGCAATTGAGGTCCAACTGCCAACATCATCCCAATCAAAAGAAGCAGCTTTCACTAGGACCCGACTTGCCTTCTCCATCACTGCGTAGTCGACGGAAATGCGGGGAAGATTCGGGAAACGCTCCTGTATAACTGTGTGCGGATCGGCACTCAGCCGGACGGCTGAAATGAAGTCGCCGAGGGTGGGCGCGTGCCGCTTCAGCTCGGCTAGAATCGCCTTAACAGACCAAATGAAGATCCCGGCGTTCCAGAAAAAGTCGCCACTCCTAAAAAAAGTTTCCGCCAAATCGACTGCCGGTTTTTCTCTAAAACGGACGACCTCATAAAAGTCGGCAACAGGGCCGCCGAGTTTTTTGCCGCGTTCGATATAGCCATATCCCGGGCACGCCCAGGTAGGAGTGATTCCGATGGTAATCAGGTCTCCACTTTTGCTAGCCACGGCCGCGGCCGCGCGCACATCCGCTTGGAAAGCCACCTTATCCTGGATCAAATGATCTGCCGGCAGGACCACCATGGTAGCGTCCGAATCCCGCGCCGCGATCAAACCGACTCCCAGCGCAATAGCGGCCGCGGTATCTCTCCTCGCTGGTTCCGCGAAAATGTTGGTCTGCGGGTGATCCACTAGCAACTCTCTGACGGCCGCTTCTTGCTCCTGGTTGGTCAAGATTAGAATGTTCTCTGCCGGAACAAAACCCTGGAGCCGCAGGATCGTCTCTTCCAGCAAGGTTCTCTCGTTAAACAAGGAGAGCAGCTGTTTTGGCTTATCTTTTCGGCTTAAAGGCCAGAAGCGGGTCCCGCTACCGCCTGCCAACACCAGGGCATAAAAAGAATTCGACATTGGTCCAATCTCGCTAGAACTATTGGCTCGGAAAGTTTGAGAGCCCCAGCGAATATCTTCGAGGATTCCAGAAGGGCAATCAAACAACTTGTAACTTGACCTAGATTTTCAAGGCTTCCGGGCTATGCCCGCAGTGCCTAAAAAGAATGACAGACACAAGGTATGAGCACCGAGCACGGGAAACCACTAGTTCTATCCCTAACATCAGCTGCATTATTGACGCTTTCCCAGGGGGCGATAGGGTGTGCATTGGGGATTCTATTTTCGGAAAAGCTCGGCAAAAAAACCCGGACATTGGCGGGACTCGGCTTTCTTTCTTTGGCGTTGCTCACAACCGTGCCCGCCTTGGTAGGAGTATTGGTTGATCTGATCAACGGCCCAAGCTCAAAACTTGGCGTGCGCCGGCGCCTTCGTTCTATTCGCGAGGGCTCAGGCCTTCATGAAGAAGAGGTCTTCTAGCCGCCTGCCAAATCGCGCCAAGAAAAGAAGGAGCCGAAAGATTGCCGGGCTGGATGACTAATGACGACGCTTCGCTAGCGCCGCTTCGACGTAATGCTGATATCAGAAGGCCCGTACGTTACCAACGAATCCGGAGGGACACTCGTCATCAGGAACACGTTCGCTCCGATGGTCGATCTGGCTCCGATCACGGTCTCACCGCCTAAGATCGTCGAATTCGGATAGATGGTTACACCGTCCTCCACGTTCGGGTGCCGTTTCCCCCCCTTTTTGATCCTGCCGTCGTCATCTTTTTTAAAGCTCCGGGCACCAAGAGTCACGCCGTGATACAGTTTCACGCGGCTGCCGATTTCACAGGTCTCACCGATTACCACTCCCGTCCCGTGGTCGATGAAAAAATAAGAGCCGATTCTGGCGCCTGGGTGAATATCGATTCCGGTCCGGCTATGCGCCCACTCAGTCATGATTCGGGAAACCAGCGGCACATCTTCTAAATATAAAATATGGGCCACTCGTTGGATGGCTATCGCTTCGATGCAAGGATAGCTCAAAATAATCTCTTCGAAGCTCTTGCTGGCCGGGTCTCCTTCGTATGCCGCCTCAACGTCCGTACGCAACAATGCCCGCACGCTCGGTATCTTTTCCACAAGATGGAGCACGATGCCTTCCGCCCGTTTGGCCGGGCACTCGGGTTCTTGCACCCGCAGGCTTTTGACGACCTCGCCTCGCAGTCGTTCGGCGAAACTCAACAGCCTGCTCAAGGTTAGCTGCGTAATCCGATCCGGAGCCATGGGTTCCTCGTCATGGAACCCCGGGAATAAAATTTGCAGGAGGTCTTCACAGATCTGGGCTACCGCTCTTTTGGAAGGTAAATTGAGACCATCTATATTATTGATGCCGCCGATTCGATTGTACGATTCGAGCAGATCTGCCAGTAGCGCGGTAACGCTCTTTTCCATAGGAGTTGACCGTAAATTAGTTTGGGCTAATCACCAAACCATTCGTAGAATTATTCGGCCAGTCAATCCTGCTGCAAAAGACGGGCTCCCTGCGAAGGCCGAGTCAAGATCGGGCTGCATTTAGCACCGGTAGCTTTGAAATATCGCTCTTGCGTGGCCGCGACAATTTCGGCAGATCGCTCGGTCCGAATCAAAGAGACGGTAGAACCACCAAAGCCGCCCCCGGTCAGTCGAGATCCAATTACTCCGTCAACCGTCCGGGCGATGTCTACCAGTGTGTCTAAATAAGCGGTACTATTTTCGAAATTCACGCGAGAGCTTTCGTGCGAGGCATACATTAATTGCCCAAAGGCAGCGGCATCGCCCGCTTGCAAGGCAGCTTTGCCGGCAAAAACTCGCTCATTTTCACCGGTGATATGCAAGGCTCGTCGTTTAATCATCGGATCTAACCTACTACTCAGGACCTGAGCGCTGGTGGCATCTCGAAGTGCCCGTACATTAAGGCCAGCAGCGGCTTGAGCACACTGTTGTCGTCGCTCATTATATTCCCCGCCGACCAAAGTGTGCGGCATACCGGAATTGAGCAACAACAATGAAACGCCGGCTGGTAGTAACCAGGTTTCTGCGGTGATCGATCTAAAATCTAGAAGAATGGCTTTGTTATCTTCCCCAAAAACCGACGAAGCCTGATCCAGCAATCCGCACTTTACTCCCACAAAATCGTTCTCCGCCTTTTGGCACAGCTTCGCTATTTCCATCGGATCCATCGACCCATTGGCGAGCGCGATAGTCGCATAGGCGGTTGCCACTTCAAGGGCGGCAGAACTAGAAAGCCCAGCCCCAACCGGCAGATTGCTATCAATCCGGATATTCAGACCGTCAGTGGCCAATCCGGCGTGTATTAGTTCCTGGATCACACCGAAACAATAATTTGCCCAAGGCTCGGCAGTTGAAGGACCGATGCTGTCCAGATCGACAATTGCAGTGCGCTGGTTGGTGGCCGAACTAACCTCGACTTTCCGCTCCAGAAGCCGATGGGCGAACACTGTGACCCCGCGATCGATAGCGGCTGACAGCACCACACCTTCGTTATAATCGGTATGGTTCCCGAGTATCTCAACTCGACCTGGAGCAAAGGCGACTAAGCGATTATGCATGGATATGGCCGGATTTATGGGCAGATGATAGCGCGAACAAGCTAGAAGAGCGAGATCTGGCACTGATCGACGAAGCCCTTATCTCTGGAAAACAGGCACTGATCGGCACAAATTTAGTCTTCATAGTCTTATATAGAAAGTGCAATTAATGACAGTACCGCCTGTCTTGCTTATGTGACAGAATTGGGCAGGAAGCAAATAATAGTAAGAATTGCAAGTTACGGGCCAACTTTTCTTTGCAAATGGAATAACCTAGCATAATTTGGACCTGTGAAATTATCCTCCGCCACCTTAAGAAAAGCAGCTGAGATTCAGGAACGAATTGAACGTTTGGAGTCAGAGCGTGACCAGCTACTACAGGGCAATGAAGTAACGGTTCATACAGCAGCCGTGCCATCCGCCCGAGGAGCGTCACCGCGACTAACTCGTCGACGAGGACCGCGTGGCAGAACTACCCGGGCTACCGCTTTGAATGGGCGCGGGCGTGGTCGGCGGTCGAGTTCACCGAGTGGTCCGTTAGCTCCGGCCGTTGTGCGGGTGCTCAAATCAAAAGGAGGGTCAATGGGTGTATCTGATATCCTGGACGGCCTTTTGAAGAATGGTTACAAATTCAATTCGCCTGAGCCGAAGAAAAATCTGTTTGCACGGATCTATCGATTAAAAGGCGTCAAGCAAGTCGGGCCTGGCCAGTTTGCAGCCGCATAGGTCGAAAAACTTGGCGATGATGCCAGGGTAACCGTAAAGCCGGTGCAATTGAAGTTGTTCTTGTAACCGGCGAATGGGGATCCAGCTAGTTGAGTACCGATTCTGAGTTTCGCTAAGTCATTCAGCTACTGAGGCTCTAGCCGTCTACAAAGCGGCTCCCCTCCACATGATAGGCGTCCCCTTTAAGCACGGAAATGTCAACCAGAGGGCGATAATCCGGCAATTCGTCTGGCGTTCTGAACGGTATCAATCTGGTCCTTGGATTTGTCGCGCCGAATCGCTTTAATGCGTGGGAACCGCAGTGCGAGTCCACTGGAATGCCGAGCGCTTGGCTGGATAGAGTCGAAAGCAACTTCCAGTACTAAGTCCGGAACCACCTCGTAAAAGCGGCCGACCCGCCGGATCGTGTTTTTTTCAAAATGTTCCGTGAGCTCTTCGATTTCGGCATCAGTTAACCCAGAATACGCTTTTCCAATCGTTTCCAGCACACCGGTTTCCGAGTTTTTAACGGCAAACGTATAGTCACTGAGTACGTGGCTTCGTTTGCCGTGTCCCTTTTCCGCGCCAATCACTACCACATCGAGAGTAGCAAGTTCCTGCTTTAATTTAATCCAGCTTCCGCCACGCCTGCCTGGTTGATATTGGCTTCCTGGATCTTTAACCATCAAGCCTTCCGCAGCAGCTCGCCGCGCTGCCTGAAATGAATTTTCCAGCTCCTCCGGCTGGCTAATCAGCGCAATGGGAGAGCACTGAACTAGTTTCGGCAGAGAAAGCGACTCTAATAAGCTCCGCCTTAATCGTAGCGGTTCTCGTACTAAGCTCTTCTTGTCCAGCAAGAGCAGGTCGAAAGCCATAAAAAGGATTGGTACGTCATCCGTATCAAAGAGATCTCGTCCCCGCTTTCGACCAAGCCGCCGCTGTAAATCGAAGAAGGTAAGACGCCGGTTAGAATCGAAAGCAATGATTTCGCCGTCAAGAATAAGATCGTGGCTATAGGGCAAGTCCGTCAGTTCAGGAAATTCATTGGAAATATTTCGTAAATCTCGGCTATAAACTTCGGTCCGGTTTGATCCCACGTGTAATTGGGCTCGGATACCGTCGAACTTTTGTTCCACAAAAACACCGGCCTCTGAGAAATCACGCTTCACCCGCTCAAATGCTGCTTTCGCGGACGGTTCGGGAATTGCCAGCATCGACATGACTGGGCGAAAAAGGACGATTTCTGTCGTTTTCAACAAGCCCTTCCGTGCCAAGACGGCGGTCTCGCCAATATCGCCGCTCAACATATGGGCTTCTCGAACATCATCGAGAGGAGCATTGCACGCGCGAGCAATACTCTCTTCCACTAGGCCTTCCTTCAGGCCAATTCGCAAATCGCCCGTTAGAATCCGAATAACATAACTCCCGTCAAGGGCCGTGAGAGTATGCAGTGAGTCGGAGAGCAGCGACGTCTTTGTTACCGGTCCTTTGGCGGATTCCAAGCGTTCAAAGATTGACCGGATATCAGTCAATCGGTGGTCGCACG
>JAFAVN010000590.1 GCA_019242435.1 Verrucomicrobiota bacterium
CAAAATAGGGGTCCTTTCCGAAGGAAGCTTATAGGACGTATTCGGCCTATATGACATAACCTGGTGTGGCACCGATAACGCCGTCGTTAACACTTAACCCCCAAGACTCTAACCATGAAACCCATAAATCCGTGGTGGATCGGCTTAACGCTGACAATCGCTACTTTTATGGAGTTGTTGGATACCAGTATAGCGAATGTGTCGCTACCCCACATTGCCGGAGGATTGGGGACCAGCGTTGATGAAGCAACCTGGGTTTTGACCAGTTATCTAGTGGCGAATGCAGTGGTGCTTCCCCTTAGCGCCTGGCTCAGCCGGGTGTTCGGGCGCAAGAATTATTATATGGCCTGCGTAGCCCTGTTTACGTTTTGTTCTTTGCTCTGTGGGGTCGCGCCGAACCTTGGATTTCTGATTCTCTTCCGAGTCTTGCAAGGGATTGCCGGGGGCGGTTTGGCGCCTTCGGAACAAGCGATGCTGGTTGATGCGTTTCCACCCGCTAAACGTGCGGCCGCGTTTGGACTTTACAGTATGGCCATCGTTTTGGCGCCTGCTCTCGGGCCGACGCTCGGTGGCTGGATCACGGACAATTCGTCCTGGCGCTGGATTTTCTTCATCAACGTCCCGGTAGGAGCCTTGTCACTCTTCCTGACGAGCCAATTGGTAACCGACCCGCCGGCGTTTACCGAGGAGCGCCGCCGCCTGAAAACTTCGGGCCAGGCGCGTATTGATTATGTCGGGATTCTGCTTTTTGCGGTTGGATTCGGTTTTCTCGAAGTTGTGCTGGACAAAGGTCAGGAAGACGATTGGTTCGGCAGCCCGTTTATCACAACGTTTACCGTTGTCAGCATCAGCGCATTGGTAATCGCTGTCATTTGGGAACTGCATCATAAAGACCCGGTAGTGGACCTATCACTTCTGGCTAATCGCAACTTTGCGCTTTCCTGTGCGCTTTTCTTCCTCTTCGGTTTTATTTTGTTCTGCAGCACAGTGTTACTACCGCAGCTTTTGCAGTCGCTGGATAACTACGATGCTACCACCGCCGGAATGGCGTTAACGCCGGGAGCGTTGGTCATAGTAGTCATGGCTCCGTTGGTAGTGCGATTGATACCCATCGTTGGCGCCAAACGCCTGATTTTTATCGGGTTCGTTATCTTGGGTTTCGCCGTCTGGCATTTGAGCCAACTTACTTTGCAGGCGGATTACTGGGTGTTCGCCCGGGCACGAATGCTGCAGGGATTCGGCTTGGGTTTTCTAATCGTTCCGATCACGCAAGTTGCTTATTCTTATCTTCCTCCCGCTAAGAACAATAAGGCTAGCAGTCTGACGAACCTGTTTCGAAATGAAGGCGGGAGTTTCGGCATCACTTTCGCGAATGTCATTCTGGCGCAGCGGGCCCAGTTTCACCAGAGCATCCTGGCACAACATGCAACCCCGGAGAGATCAATCTATCGCGATTGGATAAACCAGACCACACACGCATTCATGCAAGCCGGGTACACCGTGATCGAAGCCACGAATCGAGCGCAAGGGGAGCTGTATAATATCTTGAGCCAACAAGCTTCGCTGCTCTCCTATTTTGATTGCTTTACCGGCCTATTATTGCCGGCCTTGATTGGCGTGCTGTTAGCGCTGACGATCAAGAAGTTCCAGGCGCCAGGAAAGGCGCCGGCGGGCGGCCATTGAGTCGAGCCTGGAACTAGCTTCTAACTCTCCGTTCGCCCGGCACGTGCAAGGGTGAACGCCTGCAGGCCGTCTCGAAGCGCAGCGGTCGGAACGACTCGGGCAAACGCTTCCGCTTCGATTGCCAGACCTTCATCGATCGTTGTGTTCAGACCTCGGGTTGCTGCATGAAGGCAGGCCGCGACGGCAGTGGGTGCAAATCCGGCAATGTGCAAGGCGAGGCCGGCAGCTTCGTCCAGGAGATTTTCCTTTGGTACTATCCGATTGATCAGTCCGATTTGTTTAGCTTCGTCGGCGCTAATCGGCTCCGCAGTCAGAAGCATTTGTAAGGCTCGCTTCCGGCCGATCAATCGCGGTAGCCGCTGAGTACCGCCGAAACAGGGAGGCATGCCCAGCGCGATCTCGGATTTGGCAAAACGCGCATCTGGAACCGCCAGCGAGAGGTGAGTCGCTTCCACAATTTCACAGCCTCCGCCGTATGCCAGCCCGTTTACGGCGGCAATTATCGGTTTTGAAAAACTCTCGATCCGCCGGGTCATCGCTTGACCCCGGCGCACAAATTGACGATGAGCGATCTCCGGACCGCGAGCCACATCCTGGGAAAATTGGTGAATATCTGCGCCGGCGCTAAAAGCTCGGCCGGAACCGGTTAACACGACGGCGCGGACGGAGTCTTCAGGTTCGATTTGGTCGAGGGCTTGGACAATGGCGTCCACCAACTCGTAATTCAGAGCATTGAGCTTGGCAGGCCGCTCAAAGGTCAGGATAGCCACCGACTTGCGATCGGCTCGGGAGAGGGGATTGGATTCCATAGAAAAAGAAAGGAAAGCCTTACGGATAGGAGATCTCCCGCTTTGCTGCAACCCAGGGATGTTGAGCGAGGGTTGTCCGGCGGAGCCTGGCTTAACAGCGGCTGCCCGTCAAAACGAAGCGGCTTCTACGACCCGCGCATCCCGGTTACTGGCCGGCCGGAACCACAACTGGGTTGCCGCTCGGTGCGACTGCGGGCGATACCACCGTAGTTCTCGTGGTCGTAGTAGTGGTGGTCGGCGGAGGCGGAACCTCGCTCTCGCACGCCACCAGGTAAACCGCTGATGCCGCCACAAGCACAAACCGCAAAATGCTGATAGGCTTCTTCATGCAACCGATTCGCATCCAAGACCCTACGCGGATCTGAAACCTCGTTTGCTGTCCCTGCCGTCGTGCATGCTTTTGCCGGTCAGGCGCGATCGATGCGACATTGATAACAGCCCGGCTTCGCATTATGAACGTGGAGGTAAGCGACGCGCTCGTGGCTGAACAAAACCTGTATAGCCGACTCTAGATCCTTCCCTTCAACCACCTCCGCTGCAATCAGCATATCCGAGTCGTCATAGGCCCGCACCGACAATAATCTTCGCCGAAGCAGTTCGGGTATCTGGTTTTCAGACGAGTAAGTTGCGGCTGCGGATTCACGGACAAAGACCGGTCCGATACTCCGGTAAGGAGACGATCCCGGGAGGTGTTCGAAATTAAGTAACAAGACCGGCTCGCCGATCTCTGCATCCGTCAAACTGACCCGGCACGGGAATCCCGGCTTCGCGTCCGCTGTCAGCCTTACCACTCGATATTTTTTCAATTCCTCATCCGGCAGTCCACGAAATTGATCGATAACCGCTGCAGACAGCCCGGAGACTCTAAATGGGTATGTTACGTTCATTACCCTCCAGTATCACGGCGGGTGGAAAACGTCCGGCCGTTTTCGGACAAGCAATGTCCGGGCATGACCAATAGCAGATGGAACCGGGATTCCCTAAGGAGAGTTAAATTACGAGTTAAGTCCCGCCTGGCCCGCTTGCAGCGATTCGCGTAATGATGCTGGCCGGGCCTTCGGCACAAAAATTTACGCGCCTTCTATAAATCCTCGAATCTTCGCCAAAATGCGATCGTCCACCTTCTCCTGCATTTCGTTGCTCTTTTTCAGATGGGTTTTAGTAACCATCAATGAATGGTCGCCTTCCTCGACGATATAGAGATCGTTTGGGGCAGTCATCCGTTTACGGACACTTTCCAGGAGATCCAATGGGCAAAGCGAGTCACGAGTCCCTTGTACGAAGAGAATTGGCGTGAAAATCTTCCGAAGCACTTCGTCGCGCATTTTCGAACTGTCGCCGGCCCCGCACAGGGGATAACCGAGACAGACAACCGCAGCTAGCTTTTCTTCGAGTGCAACATGGCAGCCAACCCGGCCGCCCATACTCTTTCCGATGAGAACCGGCTCCCCATCAAACTTTTTTCGGGCCTCGGCCAAAGCTTCGCGATGCGCTGCGATCAGCTTTGGAAGTGGATCCGGGCGTTTTCGATGTTCTTTCATGTAGGGGTAATCGAAAGCGAATACCGGACCGATAATCCGTAACTTGTCAGCCCAACGCCGCATCCAGGGATGCGAGGACGGTGCACCGGCGCCATGAGCCAGGACGAAGAAGATCGTTTTCATGGTTACAGCCGGGAGAATCGTAAAGGAAGGAGAAGGGAGTTCGAGGAGTGCAGAATGCCGAAGCATGCTTTCAGAGTTGAACTCTCACCTTTCAGTTCGGCAAGGCAGACTGTTCTGGAAACACTATTGAGTCTGGGCTAAAAGGAACGTCCAGGCGGGAAGATGGCTCGTCGGAGCACTCCTGAACTCCTTGAACTCCTGCCCTTCTTGAGCTCTGAACTCCTTCAACTCTAGGCAAAACGCACGCCACTGAGACGCAGGATGCTTGTGGCGGCCCGGATCTCCCGCCGCAACTCCGTAAGCATCTCGCGGGTGACTTCGAGTTGCTGGGCCTTCCGTTCCGTCCACTGCTGAGCAATCCCCATCAGCCGATGGTATGCATTAGCTAGATACGCGGACGCGGTCTCGGTCAGACCCGGGCGAGCGAGCGTTTGTTCAAGTCGCCGCTGAGCTTCGGCCAGTTCAGCTAACAAGATTTTTTCCGCCGGTACGCGACGCAGTTTTTTAACTAAACCCACTTTTGAGAGGACCCAGATCAACCATTTCGTGGGATCGATCTGCCACGGTTTTACTCCGTTTCGATAGTCGTGTTGGAATTCGTGGTGATAGTTATGATAACCCTCTCCCAACGTTATAATCGCGAGAAGCCAGGAGTCTCGCGCGCTGCATTTTGAGGAGTAGGGTTGCGAACCGATGTAATGACAAAGCGAGTTGATGCAGAAAGTAGCATGTTGCAGAACCACCACTCGCAATACTCCTGCGATCAGAAATGCTCCCAGCGCTTCTTTCCAGCCGCCCCAGGCATATCCAAGTGCTGCCGGGAAAACGAATGCCACCAGTACCGCCAGCAAATGGATGTACCGGTCCTGCCAGACCACTAGGGGATCTTTTTTGAGATCCGCCACATTCTCGAATTGAGGCTCGGGTTTTAACTTGAACATCAACCAGCCCATGTGGGCGTAAAACAGTCCCTTGCTGATGCAATAGGGATCGTCATCGTGATCGACGTGCTTGTGATGGCTTCGGTGTTCGCAGGCCCAGAGGAGGACCGAATTTTCAAACGCGCCTGCGCCAAAGACTACGGTGAGAAGCCGTACCAGCCAGTGCGCTTGAAAAGTGAGATGAGAAAAGAGCCGGTGGTATCCTAGCGTGATGGAAAAACCGCATGCCGCGAGCATGAAAAAGAACAAGCCAATCAAAAATGGGTCGATGCCGAAGGTAAAAAGGTACCAAGGCGCAGCCGTGACCGCCAAAAACAATGTGCCCATGAGGAATGAGCTGACGAGCCAATGCACCCGGTGGAAGGGAAATCGAGAAAACATGTTGTACGTAAGTATCAGGGCTGGCAGGCAGTACACCCTTTCCGTCTCGACGACAAGGGGAAACGTGAGCCCAAAGGGAGGGAAATGGAAGGATGGAAGGATGGAAGAGTGGAAGGATGG
>JAFAVN010000610.1 GCA_019242435.1 Verrucomicrobiota bacterium
CGGACGGGGGAGCAAGGACCCGATGGATTGTTCCCGGGAGCCACCTGTTAGGAACCTATAGATATAGCCACTATAAAGCGGTTCCCCTCCAGGGCGTTGGGCATTTGCCCGCATTCACAACGTTACGGTGTTCAGGCGAGGGCAGCCTGAGGCAATCGCCGCTACGGTGTATCATATTTTCTCGGCGCTAGGGCAGTGACCCGCGAAGACACCCGCCTTTCTATTGGTCCCTACTGATTACTGATTACCGGTTACTAGTTACTGCCCACTCACTTCCTCCTCCCTCTCACCTCTCACTGACCCCCGCCGGCGCCGGTGACCCGCTGGGTTTCGGCGTCGCATGTTTCAGTAATTGAAACAAATCGCTATCGGTAGATAAGACGATGGTCGAATCCTTCGTGAGAATCTTACGGTAAGTATCAAGCGTCTTGAGGAACGCGTAAAATTCTGCCGCCTGCGGATTCTGAGTGTAAGCGCGCGCGTAAATCTCCGTGGCTTTCGCATCAGCATCGCCCCTTATCTGCTGAACCTGACGATAAGCGTTTGACTGGATTTCATTAAGATCCCGTTCACGTTGGCCTGCAATCCGGGCTGACTCTCCTTCCCCTTCCGCTCTGAACCGTTGGGCGATCTGCAGCCGTTCACTGATCATTCGTTGGTAAATCCGATCCAGTACGTCCGGATTGTAATTCACCCGTTTGATTCGAAAATCGAGCACGGTAATGCCAAACTCCGCCAGCTTTTGGGCTGCTGCCGTTTTGATCTCTTCTTCTATCTTCTGCCGCCCGAATTGTATGGGTGGCAGTTCACCAATTGTCCCGGTGGCGCCCTTCAACGTCTCATCTCGTAACGGTTGCCGGTTTTTATCTGTCCGCACGATCTCAATCAAATCATGTTTGGCTATGGCGTTCCGGGTCTCGCTTCCAAGAATGTCTTCCAGACGCGACTGTGCGCTTCGCTCATCGTGTAACCGGACAAAATACATCTTTGGATCTTCAATGCGCCACCGGGCAAAGGTATCGACGTGAATGTAGGTCTTATCTCGTGTCGGGATAGCGACAGGCGCGCCATCCCATTCCAGAAAGCGTTTATCCAGCCTGTTAACCGTTTGCACGAATGGCAACTTGAAGTGAAGACCAGGCTCAGTGATCGGCTCCCCAATCGGTTGCCCGAATTGCGTAATAATTGCCTGCTCCGTCTGATCAACCGTGTAAACCGAAAGTGAGAGCACCACTAGCAGGACGAAAACCCCAGCCAACGTGATAGCAGACAAACCACTCTTTCTCATCATAACTCTACATCCAATCACCAATCACTTTTCACTTTTCACTTTTCACCTTTCACTGCCTCCTCTGCCTTATTCGAGAGCGGCAAAACCGGCAGGAACTGCCGCAGGAAATCATCCACGATGATCTTTTGTCCAGTCTGTGGCAAAACGTCGCCCATGGTTTCCAGGTAAAGGCGCGTTCTCGTGATCTCGGGCGCCTTGATGTACTGCTGCAGCACCGCCGTGAATGCCGCCACATCTCCCTCGGCCTCGTTTACCCGTTTGAACCGGTACCCCTCCGCGGCCCGAATCGTTTGATCCGCTTCGCCTTTCGCCTTCGGCACCACTTTATTGTACTCACCATTGGCAATATTGATCGCGTTCTCTCGATCCTGTTGCGCCTTGTTGACCTCGTTGAAGGAAGCTTGTACCTGGCTTGGCGGATTCACATTTTTCAATTGGACCTGATCCACCCGAATACCGAGGTGATACCGTTTCGCCAGCTCCTGCATACGGGCCAGAGCTTCTATCTCGATATCCTGCCGGCCGATAGTAATCACCTCATCCACGGTGCGGTCTCCGATCACTTCGCGCATCGCCGCCTCGGACAGATCCCGGAGCGTTCCCCCTGGGTTCCGCACGTCAAACAAGTATTGGCCAGGGTCGTCAATCCGGTACTGTACGACCCATTCGACTAAAGCCGCATTCAGGTCTCCTGTTACCATTGACTTCTCCTCGTCCGGATCTTGACTGGCCTGGATCGGATTAGACAAATAGCCTGGGGTAGTGAACCCGAATTCCAGCTTCAGTTGCCGCCGGGTGGGAATCACGATCACCTCGTCAACCCCAAACGGCAGTTTGAAATGCAAACCGGGCTCCACCGTTTTCAGGAACTTGCCAAAACGTAATACTACCCCTTCGGAATCGGCTCCCACTGTGTAATACGACGTAAAACAGAGCACGGCGACCACCAGCAACACCACCAGAAAGCCGGCCGCCCAAAGCGCCGACCGAACGTTCAAATTCACGTTAAACTCACGCGACGAAAAATCAGCCACAGCCATAACGCTATTGGACCCCGTGACTTAGTCGAGCAGAATCGGAGGGGCGGCGGGTGCGGCAGAAACTCCATATTTGGAAGTAACTGGAGCGTTAAATCCTTTCCTGGGCGGCGAGAAGGTGATAATGGAGCCCGTATAAGATAATATGACCCCGAAAGCGGGATTACCGGGTGCTAGGCCGGAAAACCTATCACAGCAACTCGGGCTAGTCTCCTGTCCAATCGGACCAAATCGCCGGCAGACTATGCCGGCTACCCGTTTTTGAAGTCATTCGACTAAACCCGGGCTTATCGCTAAATTCGATCTGGAAACGAACGTAGCCATGTTCTTAAGCGAATTTGATCGCTCACGGCGAATAGTAAAAATCACCGTGGCCGGTGACACAACAACTGAGGACGTAAGTTCAGGTTTGGAGAACTTGCGAACGCTCTTGAAAGACGTTCCACCGGGGTTCAAGCTATTTGCTGATCTGAGTGAGGTGACGTCCATGCCAACTAGTCTGGCGCCCTATATCGGCCGAATCATGGAGTTGTGCGGACGAAAACGCGTCGGCTTGGTCGTCAGATTGCTTCCAGCGGACCCCGCCAAAGACATCGGCTTGGCGATCATGAGCCGCTTCCACTACGCTCCGGACGTTCCTATTGTTAATTGCGCGACGACAGAAGAAGCGATGCGCCACCTCCTGGACGAAAAAAGCGAACTCTAAAGCGGCCGCAGACCGGTTTTGTTGCAGGGGTTCGCCTCTGTAAACGAGCGCGAGATCACTGAATGTCCGATGATAAATGAAGCGCGCGCTCCTCTGGCGCTCGTCCGGAGGCGACCAGCCAGCAACCGGTCAGGGCGTCGGCCTTCGGCTCGAGAATCGAGAGTCCTGACTTTTTGGATAACCATGCGCGTAGAGGCGGGACGAGACCACCGGCCGCGAAAAGTGGCACTTCCGGATCCGCGATGACGGCGATCAACGCCGCCAGATGCTCGACCGCGCGATCTCGTATGCGTCGGGCAGTCTCATCTCCGGCGACAGCCTGTTGGAGCACCAATGGCGCGAGCGCTGCCAGGCGGTCCGGACCGAGGTCCCGCATCCATCCTGCGCGCAGCCCCTCGATCCCGCCGATAGCGCGAAGAGTCTCGCGGCTGAGCGCATCTTTCGGCACAACACCGTCGATTGCAGCGAAGCAATGTCGCAACGCCTTCCGGCCGATCCAACTCCCCCCTCCCCGATCCCCGCCAATCCAACCCCAGGCACCCCGCTGAATCGAGCGGCCATTGGCATACAAGCGATGCCCAGCGACGCCGGTGCCGACGATCAACAGACTGCAAGGCGCCCCGCAGTCTGCTCCAATGAGCGCCGCATATCCATCGCTCATCAAGCAAGACCGGGCAAAGGGTGGACAAGCTGCTAGAAAGTCCTTGCCGATATCGATGTGAGCCCCGGCCGCGCCAACCGCAAAAACGACTCCTTTAAACTGGTTTTTGGACCAGCCGATGGCAGAGCAGCAATGGCTCCAGAGATCGACGATGCTCGCAACCGCTCTCTCCAGATTTGTCGATGGATTGCATGGACCTGCGTTTGCCTCGGCTAAAACTGTTCCCTCGATGTCGATGAACCGCCCTCGGCTGCGGGAGCCGCCGCCGTCTACGCAGAAATAGAGTTCGCCTTTCCCAGCTTGGATCATGCGCAAAAATCAGCCGTCGA
Organism: Verrucomicrobiota bacterium; assembly: GCA_019242435.1. GTDB lineage: Bacteria > Verrucomicrobiota > Verrucomicrobiia > Chthoniobacterales > JAFAMB01 > JAFAVN01. The sequence goes on from JAFAVN010000610.1 coordinate 4,025, forward strand.
TCCTTCGCCCGTCGACTGTATTCCCAGGTGAGCCCTCATTAGAGAATCATTACAACGTATATCAAATTCGAATGCGTCGAGACGCCGCCTCGATCTCGAAGCGGTCTGCCGACACAGGCAGGATACCGGCCCTGTAAAATATTTCAAGACCTGCCGACCTAGTGTCCTGTCCCATAAATAACTTGATGATCCGTTTGCTGCTGTCTAGCGTCCTGCCAAAAAGGGAGTCCCATTTGATGGCTTTCTCGCCCGCCGAGCATCGGGCCCTCATGTCAGAGCTAGAGCATCTGATTTCCGAGGAGCGAAATCCGAATACCATGGAGCTTGACCTGCTGCCCACCGCTGAGGTTCTGCGCGTCATTAGCCGCGAGGACAGATCGGTACCGGCTGCAGTCGAAAAAGTCATCCCCGAAATTGCCCGCGCCGTTGACCGCATTGTTGACGCTTTCGGCAAGGGCGGGCGGCTCATCTATATGGGAGCCGGCACCAGCGGACGGTTGGGCGTTCTAGATGCTGCTGAATGTCCCCCGACCTTCAGCGTTCCCGGTGACATGGTCATAGGTTTGATTGCGGGCGGCCCGGGCGCTCTTACGAAAGCTACAGAAGGCGCCGAGGACGATGCCGAAGCGGGTGTGGCAGCATTAAAGAGCATCGGCCTTACCCAAAAAGACGTTGTCGTCGGCATTACCGTCAGTGGCCGAACGCCGTATGTGGTGGGTGGGCTTACCTATGCCAAAACTCTTGCCGCAACGACCGTCGGGGTTTCTTGCAATCAAGGCTGCGCCATCGCGGCTATCGCCGACATTGCTATCTTGCCTGTCGTCGGGCCGGAGGTTCTGGCTGGCTCGACCCGTTTGAAATCGGGTACCGCACAAAAGCTTGTGCTCAATATGCTGACGACCGCCAGCATGATTCGCTTGGGAAAGTGCTACCAGAACCTGATGGTGGACCTTAAGCCGACCAACATGAAGCTCGTCGCCAGGGCGGCGCGTATCGTCGTGCTAGCAACGGGTTGCGCACCGGAACAAGCTCAA
>JAFAVN010000108.1 GCA_019242435.1 Verrucomicrobiota bacterium
TAATCCGATTCGACGGAAAAAAGTTCGCGGTGGGGAAGGATATCCAGGCCAATATCGAACTGCCGCTTGACGTTTATTCCTTACTCCTGGGTGCTTCCGGCGAACTGTGGATCAGCTCTTGGAAAGCCATGTACTGCCGGATGCCAAATGGTGAGTTTAAACGGTTCGGGAATACGGAAGGGGTACCGGCCGACCCGCTGGAACCTCTGTTCCTGGACAAAGAGGGAATACTATGGGTTGGCACCGAAAACTATGGATTGCTATGTTTCAAGCAAGACCGGTTTTCGACCTACCCGGGGTCTTTGGAGTTGGCCCGGCATCAGGTCTATGCATTCTGTGAAACCGACGACGGCGCCGTTTGGGTTGCCACCGCATCTGGGGTGTACCGAATTGATAGGAAATCCAGTGAGATACGCAGACTTTCCAAGATCGACGGCCTACCGGCGGATGATGTCTATGGGCTGAGCCTCGACCAACAAGGGCGGCTCTGGGCAGGGACCGGGCGAGGTCTAGCTCGGCTTGAGAATGGGATCTTTCAACCGGTTCCCAACGACCTTGGCAGACTCCCCATCCAGGTCCTTATGACCGACTCGCATGGCATGATTTGGGCGAGTATCACCGGTGGCGGTTTGTGGCGGATTGAACCGGACACCGGACAGGTCAGTCAATTGCCGGCAGAAAGCGGACGTCCTTTACCAAACATCGAGCAGATCTACGAGGATCGGGAAGGTAATATCTGGCTGGCAACCAGCGAAGGCCTTGAACGGCTTTCAGATGTCAAATTCATTACCTTCACCACACGCGACGGGCTCCCTAGTGACAACGTCGGCACTGTTGCACCCGGCAGCGCGGGGCGGATCTGGATCGGGACAAGCGGCGGTCTCGCCTGCCTTACCAATGGGAAAATTGAACGCATACCGCTGGGCTCAAAGGACGAACCGGTTCCTCAAATGGAAGTGACTTCTTTGTATGAGGACCCGCAGGAAGTGCTCTGGTTTGGTACTAGGGATGGTTGGCTGCACCGGTTGATGAATGGCGAGGATGAGCGGGTAGCGGAGCTAAATCGAGAGGGCGGTCCGGGCTACGCTATGGGAATATGCGGTAAACGTGCAGGCGACCTCGTGGTCGGTACGGCCGGTGCCGGTCTCCAAGTGTTCCGCAATGGTCAACTGGTAAGAACGTTTAATGTTGAGGACGGCTTGCGGAATCGCTCGATTTTCTCCCTGGCAATCGATCAGCAAGAAACGGTCTGGGCGGGCGAAACCCCCGGCCTGGACGCGCTTCGCGGCTCGAAGATCAGCGTTCCAGGCGAGAACGCCGAAATGCTTTCCAAAACTACTATCCTTTCGACCTATTTCGATCCGGATGGGACGGTTTGGGCCGGTGGAGTAACCGGGCTTTTCCGATTGAAGGAGGGAAAGTGGGCCCCGGTCGCATTTCGACCGGACGAACGAGTACTCGCACCAGAATTCTATTGTCTCCTGGAGGATGATAAAGGGAATCTCTGGTCCAGCGGTTCTCGCGGAATCTTCTGTGTTTCGAAGCACGCATTGAACGACTTTTTCGATGGAAAACGCTCTCCGGTTAGTTGCCGGGCTTTCGGCAAAGCGGATGGCTTAAAATCCGCCGACTGTAGTAACGTCTACTTTCCTGCGGGTTGCCGATCAGCAGACGGCCGGCTTTGGTTCGGCACCATTGCCGGACTCGCTGTAATTGACCCTGATCATATAAAATTCAATTCGCAGGCGCCCCCGGTGCAAATTGAACAAGTCGTCGTCGACCTGACCCACATCTTCCCAATCAGGCCGGGCCACGCCGGCGTCCAGCTTGGTCCCGGCGCCCATCACTTGGAATTCGACTACGCAGGATTGAGTTTTACCGCTCCTGAGAAGGTTCGATTCAAGTATAGACTAGACGGCTTTGATAAAGATTGGATCGATGCAGGAACGAGCGCAGAAGCCTACTACACTAATCTTGCTCCCGGCACCTACCGGTTCAGGGTCATTGCTTCTAACAATGACGGTTTGTGGGTACCCGAACAAGCTGCTGCGACCACCACCATCATTGTGCAGCCCCATTTTTATCAAACGAATTGGTTTTCCGTTTTGTGTGCCGGTGCGGTTGTCTTGGCTATCTGGCTTCTTTGGCGGTGGCGTCTTCAACAGATCCTGCAGGAACGCACCCGACTGGCACGCGAATTACACGACACCGTGGCACGAGGCACCGTTGGACTCGTCTGGCGACTTGAAGAAGCCAAGAGTCTCGCCAAAAAGATGCATTTTGATCCGGTTCTCGCCAACCTTGACGAAGTGGCGAGGTTGGCGCGAGAGAACTTAAAGGAGACGCGCCGCGCCATGCGTGCGTTGCGCGCGGGGGTACTGGACACCGACCTGTCCTTGCCATCCGCCTTAGAAGCGGTTTTGACCCGAACGGCGACTGGTTCCCAGCTGTGTCCCCAAATCAAAGTCTCCGGAGCACCATACCCAATCGGGTCTGCTTGGGAGCAAGCTCTTGTAAGAATTACCCAGGAATCTCTCACTAACACGCTGAAATACGCGCAGGCGCACCAGTTTAAAGCAGAATTGCACTACTCCCCCGGTGAGCTTCGACTTCAACTCAGCGATGATGGAATTGGGTTTAATTACAAGCCAGGTGGCGGTTCCAGTTCCACTAAGACGGTTCCGGACGAAAGCGAGACATCCGGTGGGCTCGGTCTTCTGGGAATTGAGGAACGGTGCCGGCACCTTGGTGGCAGGATTCGGATAGCAAGCAGCCCGGGCAGCGGCACAATTATTGAAGTGGTAGTCCCGCGCCGGCCCCAAATCTGGAGATGGCTCGCGGCGGTGACAAGCTGGTTCCGCTAAGAGCACGAGTGGAGTTTTTCATCCAGAATTGTCAAACGTCGTTGGGCAACTAACATCGGTGGCACTCCTTACAATCTTTTTTGGTGCGCATAGGAGTCGCCTATCAACTCGGCAGCCCCCACATCGCCTAAGACGGGAACATACTGCCCAGGACGAGAGCGTATTGGCGAGTGACAGGAGGTATGCCGCCCTCCCTCTTTCGAGGGAGTAATCGGCTAGCTCAGCCCCCTTCGCCGGCCAAGCACGAATAACCCGTTATGGAAGTGAAATCCCTGACGAATGAAGATAAAAATCGTACAAGCAAGCGCCAGCGGCACCGGCCAAACCAGCAACCAAAACAGTGGTTGTTCACTTTGGGCGGCGGTCAATACGCCAAATAATGCACTTACACAGCTGCCGGCCCAAATGCAGGATTCAAATCTGCTCATTATACAAAAATGCACCGGTCGACGGTTGCATACTCCATGCCTTGATCCGGTCCAATGCCTTATCGACCTCATTTAACCGTTCGTGCAAAAATGAGAGTGAGGCCGGTATCTGTTCTTCATTCAGGCCGTGCAGAATGAGCGGCACCTCTGCCGGAGTCAGCCTTTCCAGCTCGTAGAGATAGTGATGGTAATCAATGATACCCGTGCCGGCAGCGACATGTTGGTATAGGTTTTCACACTTATGCTGCGCCGGCGGCCAGACCTCAGGGTTGGCGAGATCCTGGCAATGAGCAATGGCCACGAAATCGTCCAAGACTGATAGTGCGTCTGTAATTACATAGCCATCTCTCCGGGGATCTGCCGGAGGTCGATAAAGATTTGCCGGGTCAAAAACTATTCTGAGTCGATCCGATCCGAGTTCCGAGATCAACCGGACTGCGCTCTTCGCATCACTAACTACATTAGCAACCTCCGGCTCAATCCCGAGATAGACGTTGTGGATTCTGGCGATGTTGACCGCTTGCTGCATCGCATCGACCATGTCTTGCCACGCCTCAAAAGTTTGGTTGTCCGGGTGATAGGCCCACATGTCCCGCTGGTCGCGCGTGCCGCTGCACAATGTTAGCAGATCAGTCCCGAGCACCTTGGCGCCTTCCGCTAGCAGTTCCAAGCGTCGAAAATTATCCGCCAGACGCGATCGATTTTCATCGAGCAGGTTGAACGTGGCGGATAGAGCGACAATCTCGACGCCAGCGCTCCGGGCAACTCGGCTAGTTCTTCGCCAAAGAGCCTTGTCAATAGTATCGGGCAAACTTGGAATGCCAAGACAAGCTGCGTTGAACTGGACGCAATTGAGGCCGAAGTCGGCTATAGCATCGAAGAGCTCTTCCGGTGTGGACCGCGAGAAGTGCTTAGCAAAAACGCCGATCTTAGCATGCATCACTTATTCTTGTTTATCGGCTCGGACCTCACCACATCGCTTAAGACAGGAAAATAACTGTCTTGGGCGAGAGAGTACTTATCGGGCAACAGGACGTGTCCCCTCCTCCCTCATTAGAGGTAGTCTCCAGTTTCGGTGAGCGACTCTGAAAGTCTCTCTCGCGCCCTATTAAATATCGCCAGGATATTGGTCAGCCCAGCCACTCGATTAGCAGCTGGTTCAGCCGGTCCGGTGCATCCAGGGGGATCCAGTGGCTAGCTCCATCGATCTGCTCGTAGCGCCAAGGTCCTTTCACGAAGCGATCCGACTTCTTCATGCGTTCGCCGTCGACGTAATGGTCATTTGTGGACCAAATGCCGAGCGTCGGAGCTTCCACCGGCGGAAGGTTCGGGACTAACCCCGGCAAACGGGGCGCGAGATTCGCGCGGTACCAATTTAGCGATGCCGTTAGAGCACCTGGCCGTGACAGATCCGAGATGTAGCGATCGATATCACCGTTACCTCGGGTCAGCTCCCGGAGCAGTGCCCAGTTGTCGTGCCGTAGCCAAGCCTCCGCGATCCCCTCAAATTGGAAGAACAGCTGGTACCAGGCCATTTCCTGCTGCCGCAGTGTACGCGGCGCAAGCGGATGCGGCACGGAGAGAACGACGAGCTTATGAACGCGATCCGGATGAGCCGCGGCCATGAACCAGGCAACGGCGGCTCCCCAATCGTGGCCAATCATGTCCGCTTTGTCGATACCAAGCGCGTCAAGAATACCTACCACATCGCTGAGTGCGTTCTGCAGCGAATACGCGGCCACTCCTTCTGGACGATCGGAACGTCCCAGGCCGCGCAGGTCCGGCGCGATTGCGCGGAAACCGTTCTTGACCAGAAACTGAATCTGCTTGCGCCAAAGATCTGCGGAGTCCGGCCACCCGTGCAGTAGGAGCACCGGCCTACCACTGCCAAGATCGTCCACGTGTAGTGAAATGCCGTTAATCTGCAACATTTTGTCTCCTCGCTCTCTATGCCAACATGCCGAGCAACTCCTGACGAGACGGCCCGGGCGGGAGCACTGCCTCGTGGCTGCCGGCAACCTCCAAGATGCGGTCGACCATTCCCGGCCGTGCCATGACCTCGTGCGGCAAGGCGAGCAGTGACCTCAACTCGACGCCGGCTCGAAACAGGTCGGCGTCGTACATCATCGCAACGGACAACGCCTTGCCGGTCTGGGCACGCGGGTCTGCCGGCTGGTCCGGTTCCGGCCGGCCCTCGATAATCGCGTTAATCCCAGCGAGCCGCCTCCGATCGATTTCAATCGTATCCCGGTACCACGGCGCTACTCGGGCCTCGGTCATGCAGTCATGTGAAAGGGCGAGTGCAAGCGGGTTAGCCAGCTGTTGTTGTACGACCTCCACCGTGCCGGCTGCATGCATGAGGCCCATAGTGATCCCGCGCCCCAGCGATGGATTCGTGCAAGCCCACGAGTCGCCTACGCTGATGATCCCTGTGGCTACCGGAGCGCCGTCCTGGACGAAACGCCGGTAACGATCGATGGTGCCGGCCATTGAAACAACGTCTGTGATCGGCTCTCCATCGAGCCAATGCGCGTGCAGCGGACATGCGGCGATGAGAGCACCCCAGTACTTAGGGTTGCGGAGATTCTTCAGCACCGGGTCACCCGAAGAGATGACTACGGTCACAGACCAGGTGCCAGCGTCGCCGGGGAGAATGAGCAGCGAGAACGAATGGAAGTAAGTCTGGACGAGCGAGCGATAGGCCGGCATTACCCCGGTCCCAGAGCGAAAGAACCGCGTGTAGTAAATGAATCCCGAGTCCTCGGCTTCCTCGATCGGACGGCGAGCTCCGATGGCTTCGAGCCAGTTCGGCAGTTTCGAAGCCCGCCCCATGGCGTCGATGACGAGATCGGCAGAAAGGTCTTCCCCATCTAAGGTGCGTACGCCGGTTATGTGCGGGATTCCGTTCGCAGCCGATCTACCCGTCAGTAAGCCTGCGACGGAGGCGCCGCGACGGACGGAGATGAGCTTTTCGGCAACACTTGCAACCGCGTATTCGATCGTGGGGCGGCGACCCGTGATGGTTATGAACCGTTCATCGCCTTCGCGCGGCATGCGATCGGTGATGGACGGAGGCATAGTCGCAAGCCCGTCGAACGTTATGCAGCCGGCGCGGAGCAGCGCCTCCTTCACGTCTGGTAGATGGGATTCGAGAAGAGGGCTTACAGGCGGATGAAGGTAGTGCGGTTGGCGGAACTGAGCGACCCCGCGTCTACCCCAGGCGTGCCATGCTTCCTCCGGCGAGCCGGGAAGCGGCTGGCTGTCGCGTTCCAAAACGGTCACGGAATGCCCTTGCCGCGCCAGCATCATCGCCGTCGAAAGCCCGACAACGCCGCCTCCTAGTATCAGGATTGTAGACATTTTAGCTAGAAAACTGAAATACCGGCTGCAGTATTCTCTTCCGGAGTTGCTAACCAGTAGCCGTAACGTTCGCTGATCTGTAAGAAGTGCTGCAATTGATCTGGAGAAAATGGATTTCCATTTGCGCCTTGCGAGATGGATCTACCGATTTCCTGGAAAAAACGTCCAAGCTTTGACGTCGTGGTTATCAGCTGAACGACCGGATGTTGCCATCTATTCCTGAATCCGTGCTTCGCACCACTTGGGACTTCGATAAAATCTCCGGGTCCAGCGGCGATCCAGTGAGTCTTTCCTTCCTTCTCGGTGAGTACCTCAACTTTTCCGGAAAGAACATAGAAGGCCTCGATATCCGGGTGGCGATGTATGGGCACCGAACCGCCGGAAGGAATCGTTCCTTTTATAATACACGGAGCCTCATCGCTTCCTTGCGGTCCAAGTAGAAACTGAACGCTGGGTCCCAACACGTCGAGTGTCTCACAATCGGCTTCGGTTACCAGATGAGTAGATAGATCGATTTTAGTTAAGCGGTGCATAGTTTTCTGTTTTTCAGTTACCTCCGTTTATTTTCATATGCCGTAGGTGTACTCGATCGATCCCTAACTGTCAGCGCCCAGGTCTTGCTGAATAGTTTCCGATTGGAGGTCTCGAAAAGAAGGTAGCTATACGAGACGACCCGCTCTGGGTCATCTCCGCCGGGTCGAAGCATAGTCGGGGCGTCGAGAGGCAGGAAAGCAACGTCGCCTTTTGCCGTAGTCTCCCGTCGGTTACGCCCGTCCAAATTGCGCTCGAGCTTCATCGGCCGGTCGAAATGATGAAGGCAGATAACATGCTGCTTTGGATGGTGCAACGGGATCACGTCCGCGCATCGCCGGAGATCGAACAGCGTGGCCCGAAAACTCAAGAGTCTTACCTGGCCGTTTCGGAGCCCGATACAGCTCAACAACGAGGGAGGTGCTACCAAATGGCGGGCAAAGTCCGCTGATCCGTAGTCTAACGTCATTTTTGAATCGTAGCCTTGTAGAACGGTACTATCCAGCTGGAAGCGCCTTACCCTTTTGCCAGATGCGCTAACCTCTCGATTCGGCTAAGGCGGCAGCCGGGCTTCCCTGCTCTTTTCGTTAACTAGACCGCTCTATGGAAGCGACTGGCCGATCTTTGGCCGAATTGTCGTAATCCTTGCCTCAACGCTGCAGCTGCAGGTGGGCTTCCCATCGGGTTGTGCCGGCCATTGCTTCCGGGACAGCATCTTTAAATCGGCTTTAACTTGAGCATGGTGTAATCCGATTCGACCGAGGAAGAAGCAAGA